>CAYSSZ010000012.1:0-14786 GCA_964434095.1 uncultured Candidatus Saccharibacteria bacterium
TATAAATATACCGGCTGGTATAAATAATGGAGAAATGCTTCGCATGACAGCTATGGGTGAAGCAATATCTGGAGGTCAGCCAGGTGATTTATATATTAAAATTAATGTTAAACCTCATGCTATTTATAAAAGAGAAGGTTTTAATCTTAGAACGGATATTAATATTAAATTAACAGAAGCCTTACTCGGCAGGATATATAAACTCAAATTACTTGAGGGCGATGTGATTGAAGTAAAAATTCCTGAAGGGACTAATCATGGTAATTTATTAAGAATTAAAGAAAAAGGAGTTCCTCAAGGTCGCAATAGAGGTGATATAATAATTAAAGTTCTAGTTAATATGCCTAATAAACTTTCTCGCAAAGCAAAGGAAGCTATTGAAAAATTAAGAGAGGAGGGGATTTAAATTAGTGCAAACCTTAATAATGAAAAATAAAAAAAAATCAATTATTACAGAGCCATGGATAGACATTAGTGGTTGGAAAAGTAGTGATTTTAAAAATATTAAAACACCAGCTTATGTTATTTCTTTAAGTCATTTAAAAAAAAATTTAGAAATAATATCTAATATTGAAAAAGAAACGGGAATAAAAATATTAATGGCTTTAAAAAGTTTTTCTTTGTATAGAAGTTTTTCATTAATAAAAAAGTATTTATCAGGAACAGAAGCTAGCTCTGTGTATGAGGCTCGTTTAGGCAAAGAAGAATTTGGCGGAGAAGTCCATGTATTTTCTCCTTCATTTACTAAAATTAACTTAAAAGAATATGTAAAATACGCAGATCATTTGGTTTGTAATTCTTTTAATCAAGTAAAATTAGTTAGAAATTTTTTAGGTAATAATAAAAAAATTTCTATAGGTATTAGAGTTAATCTAGAACATTCGGAATCCTCAGTTGAAAAGTATGACCCTAGCAGAAAGAATTCTCAATTTGGTGTTACTCTTAGAGATTTTACAAATAATAAATTAGGTGGTATTGAAGGCATTCATTTTCACAATTTATGTGAAAGTAACGCAGATGCATTTATGCGTTCTTTAGATGTTTTTGAAAAAAAATTTGGTAAATATTTATCAAAAATAAAGTGGGTAAATTTTGGCGGGGGACATCATTTAACTCGCAATGATTATAATATCGCTTTACTTAAAAAGATTATTTTAAATTTTAAAAAAGCATATCCGCATCTTAAAATTTATCTAGAACCCGGAGAAGCTATAGCTTTAAATGCAGGTATTTTAGTTGGTCAGGTAATTGATATTATTAAAAAAGAGAAAAATATTGCAGTGCTTGATGTCTCGGCAACATGTCATATGCCTGATGTACTTGAAATGCCCTATAAACCAACAATATTAAATGGTAAGACAAATCTGTCAAAAATTGATAAAAATATTTATCAATTAGTTGGACCATCCTGTTTAACTGGAGATGTCATTGGTGACTATGCATTTAATAAACCTTTAAGAACTGGAGATATTGTTATTTTTATGAATATGGCTATTTATACGATGGTAAAGAATAATACCTTTAATGGTATTAATTTACCAGATATAGCAATACTTGAAAATAATAAAATTAAAGTAATAAAAAGTTTTGATTATCATGATTTTAAAAATAGACTTTCATAGTATGGATGATATAAATTTTAATCCTAATGAGAATGGTTTACGCGATAAAGGAATATTTGGATTGCCATTTTCTGAGGAAAATTCAAAAATTATTTTAGTTCCAGTTCCGTGGGAAGTTACAACATCATATAATCCTGGAACAAGTAATGGGCCAAAATCAATCTTAGAATCATCACACCAGATTGATTTATATGATCAACTGTATCCTGACGGATGGAAGCACGGTATTTCTTATACAAAAGAAGATAATGATATTAAAAAATTAAATGAGAATTTTAAGAGAAAGGCTAATATTTATTTAGAGAATTATTGTAATGGAAAAATTGACAAGGATATATTAATTGAAATTAATGAAGCTAGTAAGATTCTTAATCAAAAGGTAGAAGAAATAACTAAAAAATATATAGATAATAATAAAATTGTTGGGCTTGTTGGAGGAGACCATAGTGTTATTAATGGATACCTGCAAACATTATCAAAAAAATATGAAAATTTTGGGATTTTACAAATAGATGCTCACGCTGATCTCCGACCTGCATATGAAGGTTTTGAATTTTCACATGCCTCAATTTTTTACAATGCATTAAATATTAAAAATATAAAACATATTGTTCAGATTGGTATTCGTGATATAAGTCCAATAGAAGGAGAAATTATTGATACTAATATTAAAAAGGGAAGGATAAGCACTTTTTTTGATCAAGAGATTAAAAATAGAATTTATCAAGGAGACAGTTGGGAAAATATATGCAATGAAATTATAAATAAACTTCCTGACCTTATATATATTTCTTTTGATATTGATGGTTTAGATCCAAGTTTGTGCCCAAATACTGGTACTCCTGTACCGGGCGGTTTTAAGATGGAGGAATTAGTTTATTTATTCGAAAAAATTACTAAATCCGGGAAAAAAATAATTGGTTTTGATTTATGTGAAGTATCTAAAGG
The DNA here is from genome assembly GCA_964434095.1 of uncultured Candidatus Saccharibacteria bacterium. GTDB lineage: Bacteria > Patescibacteriota > Minisyncoccia > Phycocordibacterales > UBA9973 > UBA8515. The sequence continues at coordinate 2,571 of CAYSSZ010000012.1, forward strand.
AAACTCTAATTCAGAATGGGATGGTAATGTTGGAGCTCGTGTATTATATAAACTTTGCATGTCGACTTTAAAGAGTCAAAACTATTAAATAAATAAATCTTTTGTTATAATCAAGCAATGTCATGGTTTTTTATAGCAATTATTGGTCCTTTTTTGTATGCAGTAACAAATTATATTGATAAAATTCTCCTTGAAAAATATTTTAAACAGGGGGGTGTTGGAGCTTTATTACTTTTTTCTTCTCTCATTTCAATTTTTGCTCTACCTTTTTTGTTTATAGTTGACCCAACGGTACTTGATGTTAATTTTTCTAATATAATTATTTTAATAATAAAGGGAATTTTAAGTGTCGGTGTTTTATGGTGCTATTTAATTGCACTTAATAATGATGAAACTTCGGTTGTTATAGTTTTTTACCAGCTTGTCCCAGTAATTGGTAGTATTTTAGGTTATTTTTTTCTTGGGGAATTGCTTACTCAAAATCAAATCATATCTATGGCTATTATAATTTTAGGAACTACAATTATTTCTTTCGAGATAGACTTAGACAATAATTTCCATCTTAGAAAAAAGACTATCATTCCTATGTTATTTGCTTCAGTTTTCTGGGCAATTGGTAGTGTAATATTTAAATCTGTTGCCCTAGAAGAAAATCTATGGAGATCTCTTTTTTGGGAACATTTGGTTATTGTTATAGTTGGATTATGCATATTTATTTTTATTACTTCGTATCGAAAAAATTTTATATCTTTAATCAAATCTAACTCCAGAAAAATTTTATCATTAAACGTATTAAATGAATTTTTATATATATCAGGTAATGTAGTAGTTTCGTTTGCGTATCTATTAGCCCCAATAGGATTAGTTCTATTATCAGAGTCATTTCAACCAATATTTGTTTTAATCATTGGGATTATATTAACTATTTTCTTTCCTAATTTAACTACAGAAAAAATTAAAGCTAAACATATCTGGCAAAAAATACTAGCAATTGGTTTAACTGGAATAGGTACATATATGTTATTATTTTATAAATAGTTTTTTAGATATTAAATTTATTCAAAATATACAATTGTGTTATAATAGTCAAAAAATATATGATACCCAATTTCCCTAGGTTTAAAAAAATAACAATTACCGATAAAAAAGAATTAGAAAAAATAGTTTCAAAATATCCACCACATTCTTCATTTAATTTTACAAATATTTTCTTATGGGATATTAGAAATGAGCGTAAAATTTCTAAATTAAATAATAATTTAATTGTATATTTTACTGATTATGAGACAAGAGAACCGTTTATCTCATTTTTAGGAACTAATAAGTGTATAGATACAACAAATAAATTATTGCATTATATAAATAAATCGAATAATTTTAATTTCAAATTACGTTTTATTACCCCAGAAACAATTAAACATATTCAACATATAAATAATTTACATATAGAAGAAGATCGTGATAATTTTGATTATCTATATTTGATTAATAAATTTATTAAATATTTAGGGGCGAAACATAAAAAACACAGACATCTTTCAAATAGATTTATTAAAGAATATTCAAATACTATTTTTAAAATTGAAAATCTAAATAAAGAGTCAATTCAAAAAGAAATTATTTCCGTTTTAAAAAGTTGGGAAAATAGAAAAATAATTCAAAGAAAAAATAAGAATTTTTCTATAGAAAAAAAAGCTATAATGAGATTATTAAAAAATACTTCAGAGCTTAATTTAATATTATCATGTATATATTATGAGAAAAAAATGATAGCTTTTAGTATAGACGAAATTTTACCTAATAATTCGGCAATATCTCATTTTATTAAAGCAGACAATTCTTTTAAGGGTATTTATGAATATTTTAATAAAGAAATAGCAGTGTATTTATCAAAAAAAAATATTAACTTGTGGAATTGGCAACAAGATTTAGGAATAACAAATTTAAGAATGTCAAAATTAGGTTATAATCCAGTTTCTTTTCTAAAAAGATATTCAGTATCATTAAAATAGTATATTTATAACATATATTCATTGAAATTAAATAGATCATAGTATATACTTAGATAGTTATAATATTAATTCATGAAAAAGTTTAATTTAAATTATAATCGTTTTTTTTATTATTTCATAATTATATCAATTGTTTTTGCTATTTGTGTATCATTTTATCGTTTTATTATTATAAATGATTATGTAATCTATTATGAAGGTTCATGCGACCCTAATACAGAATCCTGCTTTGAATCATGTGATGACGAATGTTTTTATTATAAAAAGGTTAAGAAGTATGCCCCTGATATTTATTCAGAATGTGGGAAAGATATTACTGAATGTGAATCGGCGAATATTTGTCTTGCCCAAGATAGAAGATGTTCAGTTGTGTATTGTAATCAAGAAATAGATGAAAACTGTGATAATATTATAAATGAAAATATTTTAAACAACGATTCTATATGATATGTAATCTTTTTACGGAGCCTATATATTTCATTTTTTCATATGATGTGCCAAGCCTGCTTTATTATTCTCATATCCCAACAGCTATTTTAGCTTTTTTAATTGGTCTTTTTGTTTTTTTAAAAGGTAAACATCTATTAATAAATAGATTATTATTTGCAATATCAATATGTTTTTCATTGTGGGTTTTTTCTAATTTAATTTTATGGACAAATATTCATAGTGATTTTATGATGTTTATTTGGTCTTTCCTAAGAATCTATTCCTCTCTGTTATCAATTCTATGTGTATATTTTATATATGTATTTTTAGAGGATAAAGATGTTTCATTGAAAATTAAGAGTTTATTTTTATTATTAATTATTCCTGTTATTTTATTATCACCTACTAATATAAATATATCTGGCTTTAATATTACAAACTGTGATGCTTTCATGTTTGAAAGTTCTATTTTTCAATTTTTTAGAGTATTTTTTGGAGTATTATCTATTTTATGGATATTAGTTTTACTTATTCGAAAATATAGAAAATCAGAATCAACTTTTAAAAAGCAAATATTGCTTATTGGAACGGGAATTGAATTATTTCTCTTTTTATTTTTTGTTGTAACTTTTTTAGCTGCTTACCTAACTAATATCGGGATATTAAAAGATTCACGTATAGAATATTATGGGTTATTTGGAATGGTGATTTTTGTAATTTATCTAAGTATTTTAATAGTAAAATTTAAATCATTTAATATTAAACTTATTGCTACTCAAGCAATAATATGGGGTCTTGTAGCATTGATAGGAGCACAGTTTTTCTTTATTCAACAACCTATAAATTATGTAATAAATGGTGTTACTTTTATTGGAGTTATTATTCTTGGATCATATTTAATTAAATCCGTAAAAAGGGAAATTGACCAGAGAGAAAGACTAGAAAAATTAAGATTAAAATTGGAAAAAACAAATATAGACCTAGAGGTTGCAAATGATAAATTGAAAGGATTAGATAAACTAAAGACTGAGTTCTTGTCACTAGCTTCACATCAATTAAGAAGTCCACTTACTGCAATCAAGGGATATGCTTCAATGCTTAAAGAAGGAGATTTTGGAGATTTAAATGATCAAGCCAAAGAAACAATTAGCAGAATTTTATCGTCCAGTCAAAATTTAACGAAAGTAGTTGAAGATTTATTAAATGTTACAAAAATTGAACAGGGTGGCATGCAGTATGAAATGGAAGATTTTAATATAAGCGACCTTATTAATGAAGTAAAAAATGAACAATCAATAACAGCAGAGCATAAAGGATTAAAACTTATTTACAATTATCAATCTGACATAGAATATAAAATAAAAGGGGATAAAGATAAATTAAGACAAGTAGTTATGAATTTAATTGATAACTCAATTAAGTACACTAGAAATGGAGAAATTAAAATAATATTGAGCAAAGATAATTCCAAAGTAAGAATTGCTATCAATGATACCGGTATAGGTATGACAGATAAAATAATTGAGAGTTTATTTGAAAAATTTGCTAGAAGTGAAGATGGTATGCAAGAAAATGCTTCAGGTTCTGGTCTTGGTTTATACTTAGCCAAACAAATTGTTTTAGCACACAAGGGAAGTATCTGGGCAGAATCGGAAGGGAAAGACAAGGGTTCAACATTTATAATAGAACTTGAAGAAAGTAAATAATTGACAAAAGTTATATATATTATATAATACAATAAATAGAAAATTTATTTATTATGAAAACGGAAAAAAGGTTCACTACTCGAAAGTGTGAAGACTTGGGTGGTAAGTGTACAATCTGTGGCTTATCTTTCCCTGAGGGCGATGAATTTTGTGGTAATGGCCATGAAATAGGCAAATATTATTCAGTGCCTAAAACTTCTGTGCCTCCAAAAAAAGAAAAAATTCTATTTTCAAAAAATTAGATAAAGCTGGCATATGCCAGCTTTATTTTTTTAATATTTGATATCCTGAATCCGTGTCCTTAATTATGTATCCTAAATTTAAAATTTGTTCTCGTAAATCATCACTTTTTTGCCATTTTTTATCATGACGAGCAATTTCCCTTTCGTTTGCTAAATTAATAATCTTTTCAGGAATTCTTTCTTCTATTATACTTTTTAAATTTAAACCTAAGACTTTATCGAAATCTAATATTGTAGCTAGTTTATCACTGTTTATCAGATTAGATTTAATAACATCTAAAACTACAACTAAAGATTTTGGAAAATTTAAATCATCATTAATACACTCAGAAAATTTTATTTTAAAATCATCATTAATTTGTCCAGTTTCTTGTCCTAATTCTCTTACTTTATCTAATAAATTATGATAACTATTTTGGGCTGTAGTAACCAAATTATTACTCCACTCCATCGGCTTTCTATATATAACTGACATAGTTGCATAACGATAAACTAATGGGTCTATGTTCTTATCAACAAATTCACTTTTTAAAGTAGAAAAGTTACCCGTACTTTTAGCCATTTTTTCATCATTTTTTAAATTTAGGAATTCACCATGTAGCCAATATGAAACCCACGGAACTTTATTAGTAATTGATTCTACTTGGGCAATTTCATTTGAGTGATGCAAGCACAAATCAACTCCACCACAATGAATATCAAATTGTTCACCTAAATATTTTAAACTCATTGCAGAACATTCTGTATGCCAGCCAGGAAAACCAATACCCCAAGGACTATCCCATTCCATTTGTCTTTTTTCATCTTTATCACTTAATTTCCAAAGAGCAAAATCTGTAGGATTTCTTTTTTCATTATTGATTTCAATTCTAGCGCCAGCTTTAAAAGCTAAAATATTTTGCTGAACTAATTTTGCGTAATCATTAGCTTTGTTAGTATCGAAATATACACCATCACGAGTGTTATAGGTAAACCCTTTACTTTCAAGTTCAGCAATAAGATTTATTTGCTCTTTAATATGATCAGTGGCTCTACAAAATAAATCCGGTAAAATAATATTTAAATTAACTAAATCTGCTTTAAATTTTTCAAAATAAAATTCGGTAATTTCCCAAGCTGATTTATTTTCTTTTTTTGATTCTTTTTCTATTTTATCTTCTCCACTATCTCCATCTCCTGTTAAATGGCCAACATCTGTAATATTCATAACATGTTTTACTTGATAACCATTATATTGTAATACTCTTTTTAAGAAGTCTTCAAATAAATAAGTTCTTAAATTACCTAAATGTGCGTTGTTATATACAGTCGGCCCGCAAGTATACATACCTATTAATTCTTTGTTAATAGGTTTAAATAATTCCTTTTCTCTTGTTAACGTATTATATAGAAATATATCCATGTAATGATTATACTGGGAAATTTGCATTTTTCAAAGTTTTAGGTTATTATACCCAGACGATGCAGGCGAAAGATAAAAATACCAAAAATAATACAAAAGAGTCAAAACCAGAACAAACTGAGTTCGCTGTTATTATGACTGGTGGCAAACAGTATAAAGTTAGAGTTGGAGATATTATAAAAATAGAAAGATTGACTGAAGATTACAAACAGGGCGATAAGGTTGTCTTTGATCAAGTACTTTTAGTTGATAATGGTCTCGACACAACATTAGGTGCACCGTTTATAAATGGGGCAAAAGTAGAGGGTATCTATCAAAAAGAAGGAAAAGCACGAAAAATAAAAGTAGTAAAATACAAAGCAAAAAGTCGTTATTTAAAGAAGAATGGACACAGGCAAATATTTACAGAAGTTAAAATATCAGCTATTAAATAAATCTCCCAAATAAAAAGGGGGATTTTTTTATTAAAAATAGAAATAAACTAATAAATATATTATAATAGCAGAATGAATCCCGTTAGAGATCAATCAGTTATGTTTTACACCTATGTATTAAAAAGCAAAAAAGATGGTAAATTATATACAGGAAGTACAAAAGACTTACGGAAGCGCCTTAAGCAACACAATCATGGTCTATCTACCTATACGAAAGGGAAAGGACCGTTTGAAATTATTTATTATGAAGCATGTTTAGATGATGATAAAGCAAGGTCGAGAGAATTATTTTTAAAAACTGGTATGGGTAAGCGTTATCTTAAAAATAGGTTGGGCGCTTCCTATCTCTAACGGGATGGATATATTTGTAGAAATTGGTTTGATCATTTTTATTGCAACAGTTATTTCTTTTGTTTTAAAATTATTAAAACAACCTTTGGTCATTGGTTATATATTAACAGGTATTATTGCTGGGCCTCATGTTTTGGAATTAGTTGGTTCTGCTAATTATATAGAATTATTTTCAAAATTTGGTATTGCCATATTGCTATTTATCATTGGTATTAATTTAAAACCAAAGACTATTCATGAGGTCGGTAAAGTTTCATTAATTACTGGTATAGGGCAAATTTTAATTACTTCTATATTGGGTTTTATCATAATGAAGTTAGCGGGGTTTGATGCGACTGAATCAATTTATGGTTCAATAGCCTTGACCTTAAGTAGTACAATTATCGTTTTAAAATTATTATCAGATAAGGGAGACTTAAACAAATTATACGGTAAGATATCTACAGGCTTTCTTTTAATTCAGGATATTTTTGCGGCTATTGCATTATTAGTTATATCTATCATAGGGTCAAAAGATATTTCTGAAGGGAAAGACATATCTCAAATTATTGTTTTTTTATTAATTAAAGCAATAATTCTGATTATTATATTATTTATTTTCAGTAAATACATCTTACCACAATTAGTTAAATTTGCTGCCAGTTCACAAGAATTACTTTTTATTTTTTCGATGGCCTGGGGTATTGGAATGGCTTCAATTTTTTTAATCTTAGGTTTTTCATTAGAAATTGGAGCTCTTGTTGCAGGTATTATTATGGCCAGCTCTGATTATTCTGAAGAAATTGCCTCTAGGATGAAACCATTACGAGATTTCTTTATATTGCTATTTTTTGTAATGTTAGGATCAATAATGAATTTTACAAATTTTCAAGCAATTATTATTCCGTCTATTCTTTTATCGATTTTCGTATTAATTGGTAATCCAATAATTATGATCGTCATTATGAATCTACTTGGATATAAGAGAAGAACTAGTTTTTTAACTGGTTTAGTTGTTGCCCAGATTAGTGAATTTTCGTTAATTCTTATTACATTAGGATATTCAATGGGGCACGTAAGTAAAGATATTGTATCAATTGTTGCCTTGGTTGGAGTTATTACAATTGCTGGTTCAACTTATTTAGTTTTGTATGCAGAAAAACTTTATGAAATATTTAAGCCATTTCTTAAATATTTTGAGTTTCGAAAGAAAATAATTGAGATAGATGATAGCGTCGTTTCTGATATAGATATGTATATAATTGGTTATGATAGAGTTGGTTATGATTATGTAAAAATTGCTCAGAAAATGGGTCTAAAATACTGTGTTATTGATTTTGACCCCAAGGCTATAAATAAATTAAAAGCCAATAATATAAATTATTATTTTGGTGATATTGAAGATGTAGATTTCCTAGAAGAAATAAATATTAACAAGGCAAAAATAGTTATTTCAACTGTTCCAGATTTTGATGATAATAAAACTCTTGTTTCATATTATAAGAAACATAATATTGAAGGAATAATTATTGTAACTTCATCCAATATTAAAAATGCAAAAATTTTATATCAACATGGTGCGACATTCGTAGTTATGTCACATTATTTAGGAGCAAGATATGCTTCTAGTATGATTGAAAAACATGGTTTTAATAAACAAGCATTTGAGGAAGAAAAGGCTATTCATATGGTATATTTGGAAAAAAGAGCTGAAATTACTCAAGAAGAATAGATAAAAATGTAACTGATTTAGCATTTGTTGATTATTATTATTTATGTATAATTAAGTTATATGGAAAACGAAGACCCAAATATAATGAATGGCTCACATCTTTTTTTATTAATTAGAATGTTTGATTTATCAAAAGGAGATGTTTTGGAAATAGGTACTGGATATTATTCTACCCTTATATTACATTGGTTAGCAACAATTAAAAAGAGGCATGTATATTCATATGAAAATAATGAATATTGGTACAATAAAATAAGAAAAAAGGGTAATGGATATCATCATGTAATTTTTAGCAATGATTTAGATAATGAAGATTTTTACAATAAGCACTGGGGGATGATATTCATTGATAATTCACCTGCAAACAAAAGACCAATAGAATTGAATAGACTAAAGAATAATGCAGATTATATAGTAATACACGATACAAATCCTGAAAATTTAAAAGAGTATGGGTATAAAAACGAACTGGATGATTTCAAATATAGATATGATTACAAAAAATTATTACCGTGGACTACTGTAGTCAGTAATTTCTTTCAGTATCAAGAATAATATTTCTATACTTTACATTAGGGTTGTATAGTAATTTTATAATATAAAACTAAGATCTATTATCGAGAGCATTTTTTATTGTTTCTCTATCAGAATATTCCAGTTCGGTTCCAGTAGAAAGCCCACGACCCAATGACACAATTTTAAATTTATATTTATCTTGAATTTTTGATAATTTTTCTCTTAAGTACATATCTGTATGTTCTCCTTGAGGATTAGCCGATAATGCAAGGACAACTTCTTTTAATTTATTTTCTATTGAAAGTTGCTCAGCTCTTTTAATTAGCTCATTAATTCTTATGAATTTTGGGGTATCTTTTGTAACAATCGGAACTAATCCACCTAAAATAAAATATAAACCATTATAGTTTTTACTTTTTTTAATATTTTCATAATCCGCATCTTTCTCAATTACCAATAATAATGATTTATCTGTAACATCATTATTACATATTTCACATAGTTTATTTTTATCTGATTGAAAAAAAATATAACACAAAGGGCATTGTTTAATAGTTTTCTTTATTTCTAAAATTTTATTAGCTAGCTCAGTAACATATTCATGATTTTTTTTTAATAAGAAATAAACAAAACGTTTAGCTTGACGTTCTCCAATACCAGGGAATTCTTTAAAATATTCAGATAGTTTTTCTATATTATTCATGTAAATTATTTTTAAAATTCATCTAATCCTGACTCTTCTGTATATTGTCCTACATTATTTTTATCAATAGACATAAATGTTGTTGTTTTTTCGTCAAAGTATAAATTCACTTTACCAACAGGGCCATTTCGATGTTTTTCAATTAATATTTCAGCAATATTTGTTCTTTCAGATTCATCTTTTCCTTTATCGTCACGATGAATAAACATAACAACATCAGCATCTTGTTCAATCGAACCAGAATCCCTTAAGTCTGATAGTCTAGGCCTACCACCTCGAGACTCAACAGCTCTTGAAAGCTGAGATAGGGCAATAACTGGTACATCAAATTCTTTTGCCAAGCCCTTAAGCGATCGAGAAATTTCTGTTACTTGATTCACCATATTATCATAGTTTCGTGACGTCGACATCAATTGTAAATAATCTACTATTATTAAACCTAAACCATGGTTTGATTTAATTCTTCTACATATTGACCTCATTCTTACAATTGAATTACCCGCCATGTCATCAATAAAAATTGGAGCTTTCGATAATCGATCAAGAGAATCTCTAATCTTAGCAAATTCATTCTCGGTAGATAAATTACCGGTTCGGAGATGCCAGGCATTAACACGAGACTCAGCTGCAAGCATTCTATCTACAAGTTGCTGTGTGCTCATTTCGAGCGAAAAAATTACAGTAGGGACTCCGTCTTTAAGTGCTGTTTGACGAGCAATATCGAGAGCTAAAGTTGTTTTTCCCATTGACGGACGTGCTGCCAATATAATTAAATCAGATTTTTGCATTCCAGATAAGTATTGATCGAGATCATGGAAGCCAGTTGGAACACCTCTTAATTCTCCCTTATTTTCATGTAAACGTTCTAGTCTTTCCCAGGCTTCGGGCAAACTTTCTTTCAGAGAAACGAATGATCGATTGGCCGTCCCAGAACCAATTTCAAGCATTCTTTTCTCAGCTTGATCTAATATTTCAAAAACATCATCAGTATCTTCTTTAAAACCTAATTCAAAAATTTCTGAACCAGCATTAATTATTTTTCTTAATAAATGTTTTTTATTAATAATTTCTCCATAATATTTAATATTAGTTGAAGCTGGTACGGAATTAACTAATTCCGCTAGATAGATGCTTCCCCCAACTTGGTCTATAAGTCCTTTTTGGCTTAATTTATCAGATAATGATAATAAATCGATAGGTTCACCCTTAGACGACATTTCAAGCATTGTTTTGTAAATTTCTGCATGTCGTGATGCATAAAATGAATCAGGGACAATAAAGTCATTAACTTCAAAAATTGCCCCTGGTCTGATCATAATTGAACCAAGGACAGCTTTTTCAGAATCTAAATTTTGCGGTGGTATTCTTAATTGATCTTTTGTTGATTTCATTGAGGTCATTTTAACATAATCTAAATAAGTTGAAAGGGTCTAATTAATAAAATATATAATAAAAGTGTGATTAATATGTGCAAAACTTCGATAAATTTGGTAATATATTATGCATATGGTAAAAGATTATAAAGTTGTTATGACAGGGGATCGTCCAACAGGCAAGCTTCATTTGGGCCATTTTGTCGGTTCAATTCAAAACAGAGTTAAACTTCAAAACGAAGCAGATAAATCTTATTATATGGTTGCTGATATTCAAGCTCTTACATCAAATGCTGAAAATCCCGAGAAAATTAGAGAAAATGTTAAGGAGATAGTTTTAGACAATTTGGCTTGTGGAATTGATCCAAATAAGACAACAATGTTTATTCAGTCTCAGATACCTGAAATTGCAGAATTGACTGTTTTATTTTTAAATCTAGTGACCTTGGCAAGGTTAAAACGAAATCCCACAGTTAAAGACGAAATGAAAGATAAAAGATATGGAGAAGATGTTCCTGCTGGTTTTTTAATGCATCCTATTTCTCAAGCTGCTGATATTTTGTTTTGCAAAAGTAATATTGTTCCAGTAGGAGAAGATCAAAAGCCAATGATTGAGCAAACGAATGAAATTGTTGAGACATTCAATCGTTATTATGGTCAAATTTTTAGTCATGTAAATCATTTAGTTGGAGATACTCCAAGACTAATTGGTATAGATGGTGGTGCGAAGATGGGCAAATCTTTGAATAATGCCATATATCTTTCTGATAATTTTGATGAAATATCAAAAAAAGTAATGAGTATGTATACCGACCCAAATCATATTCATGTTGAGGATAAAGGAAAAGTGGAGGGAAATGTTGTTTTTACTTATTTGGATATTTTTGATTCTAATAAATCAGAAATTACTTTATTAAAAGAAAAATATAAAAATGGCGGATTAGGAGATGTTGTAATAAAAAAACGATTGATTGATGTATTAGAAAAATTAATTAATCCTATTAGAAAAAAAAGAGAAGAGTTAGTTATTAATCCTGAGCTCGTAAATTCTATTTTAGAAGAAGGAACAAACAAAATGCGTGTTATTGCTAAGGAAACAATGGTCGAAGTAAGAAAAGCTATGAAAATTGATTATTTCTAATTATGAAATTCATATTATCATTTTTTCTAATAATCTTCACAATGATTAGTATGCCGATAAACAAGTTGTTTCTAATTACCCAAAAGTGGTATTTGCCGATGTGGAAAAAAGATAAAATAATATATTTTGCCTTTGCTCCTTTTTATTATTTATTAATAGGTTTAAATTTTATATTCGATTGGTTATGTAGTAAGTT
>CAYSSZ010000013.1:0-7756 GCA_964434095.1 uncultured Candidatus Saccharibacteria bacterium
CCAGGGAATGGGGGAGATGGAAATACGCTATATGGATGGTTTCCATATGTTAAAGATGAGCTTGAAAAAATTGGCATTCAAGTTATTGCGCCGATTTTTCCTGATGGTAATTTAGCCCGAGCTTCATTTTGGCTTCCTTTTTTAGACAGTTTGAATGTCGATGAAGATACAATTTTGGTAGGTCATTCCTCTGGAGCGATAGCTGCTATGAAATATGTTGAAAAGCATAAAATCAGGGGTTCAGTTTTAGTTTCGACTTATTATACCGATCTTGGTTTAGACTCTGAAAGAATAAGTGGTTATTTTGACCAGTCTTTTGATTGGTCAGCAATTAAAAACAATCAAAAATGGATTATTCAATTTAACTCTATCAATGATCATTCAATTCCAATAAAAGAAGCTCATTTTGTCCGAGATAGATTACAGAGTGATTATCATGAATTGTCACAAGGCCACTTTATGCAGTCTGAATTTCCTGAACTTGTCCAGGCTTTAAAAAAATATTTACAATAATTTATCTTTTATTTCAAATAAACTGATTTATTTTGAAAAAAGGTTACTTCAAGGTATAATGTCATTAATCTATGCTTAAAAGCGACGAAATTCCACATAATCGAGATATCACATATTTTGCTAAAACCGATTTTCGAAATAGCGATGAGATATTTGGTATAAAAAGAAAAGACCGTCGTCAGCACATGTATATTCTTGGAAAATCTGGTACTGGTAAATCAGTTCTTTTGTCGAATCTAATTGTTCAAAACATTCAAAACGGAGAAGGGGTCTGTGTTGTTGATCCTCATGGGGAATTAGTCGAAGAAATTTTACACTCTATTCCGGATAATCGAGCAAAGGATGTCATTTATTTTAACCCTGCAGACACGGATTTTCATGTTGGGTTTAATGTTATGCAACTTGAGGATCCAAAATATAAACATTTAGTAGCTTCAGGCTTAATGGGAATATTTACCAAAATTTGGGCAAATGCTTGGAGTTCTCGTATGGAATATATTTTGAATAATACTATCCTAGCTTTACTTGATACACCAGGCTCAACCTTGCTTGGTATTCAACGACTTTTAGTTGATAAGGAATATCGTCAAATGATTATTTCAAATTTAAATGATCCAGTTGTAAAAGCTTTTTGGATTCATGAATATGAGGCTTGGCGCGATCAATTTAGAAATGAAGCGATTGCTCCTATTCAAAATAAAGTTGGACAGTTTCTTTCTTCTTCAATTATTCGAAATGTAGTTGGGCAACCAAAGTCAACAATTGATGTGTTCAAGATAATGAATGAAGGAAAAATATTTCTAGTTAATGTTTCAAAGGGACGTATTGGAGAAGATAATTCAGCTCTATTAGGAGGTATGATTATTACCAAACTTCAATTGGCTGCGATGGAAAGAGTTCGTATTCCAGAAGAAGAAAGGAAAGATTTTTATCTCTATGTTGATGAATTTCAGAATTTCGCCACTGAATCTTTTGCGAATATTTTATCTGAGGCTCGTAAATATCGTTTATGTTTAACAGTAGCCCACCAGTATACTGCTCAACTTGAGAATAAAGGAGGTACAAGTACGGTACGCGACGCTGTTTTTGGTAACGTTGGAACTATGATTATCTTTCGTGTTGGAGCAGATGATGCAGATTTTTTGGAAAAAGAATTTGAACCTGAGTTTACAGCACAAGATTTTGTTAATTTACCAAATTTTCATGTTTATTTAAAGCTTATGATTGATGGTATTACTAGTCGACCATTTTCGGCTATTACCTTACCCCCGATTAAAATTGATACTTCACTTGGCATTAAAGATAAAATAATTGATATATCGCGTAAGCTATATACTCGACCAAAAAAAGTCGTGGAAGATGAAATTAATCGCTGGAGTGGAACATTGCAGACAGGAGATGGAGATGAAACGAAATACAAAGCTGATTGTTCAAACTGTAGCAAGTCGACCATGGTTCCATTTGAACCAAAAGAAGGCCGACCGATCTATTGTAAAGAGTGTATGTATAAGATTAAGAAAGGGGAGTTAACTCCTGAAATAGGTTTTATTGGCCAAAAATCAGCTAGGCAAGAAGCGAAAGAAATAAGCGAACCTTTAGCAATCTTAGGTATTGAATTTAATAAAATTGCTTCTACTCCAAAAAATCTAGAAAAGAAAACATTTTATCAGGAATCACATAATAATGTTCATCCGAAAGAATTCAAAAAACATTCTGGTCCGTCACCATTACTTAAAGATGTATTAAAAAAAGCTGGAGTCGGTGAGTTGCCAGATAGTGCTCCTAAGCAGCTTGATTTGGAAGAAAAAATAATTAATAAAGCTCCACCGGCTGTATCATTAGATGCCTTAAAGAAAAATGAAAAAGTAAGTGTTGATGAGAAAAACGTTCCCACGAAAGAAGCATCAGAGGAAAAAAAAGCAACACTGAAAGATCTTTTAAAAAAGATTGAAGAAGAAAAAAAAGTTGAAAAAATTGAAAAGACAGAAGAAATTAAAAAGGAAGAGGTTAAAAAAGTAGAAGTAGTTAAAAAAGAAGAACAAAAAGAAAAAAAAGAAGAACAAATTAAAAAAGATGAAATAGAGGAAATCCCGAAAATAGACGAGAGTCAAACAATAGAAAAAGAGGAAACAGCAAAAGAAGAAACTCCAGTTGCTCAATCAAAAGAAGAAAAAAAAGACGAATTGTCTGAAAAACAAAATCAAACTCAAGATACTGACCAAACTTGGCAAAAACCTAAAGCTAAAAAAGAAGTACCTGAGGAGGTTTTACGGCAAGTTCTTGAACAATAATTTTAAGCTTAAGATGAAAAACTATTTATTAGTTATAATAGTTTTACTTTTTCTACCCGTTTTAGTTCGAGCTAGTTTTGTTATTACCGAGATAATGTATGATCTTGATGGAACTGATGCTGGCCGAGAATGGATTGAAATAAAAAATGAGGGGAATGAATCAGTAAATCTAACAGAATGGTTTTTCTTTTCAGATAATATTAAACATAAATTAGTAGCCAAAGGAGACCCTATTGTTTCTCCAGGTAATTTTGCTATCATTTCCCAAAATGATTTAACATTTAGGACAAATTGGCCAAATTATAATGGACTAATTTTTGATAGTAGTTGGACTGATTTTAATAATACGGCTGAAACAATATCTATCATTGATGGTAATCAAAAAGTTATTGATACAGTAACTTATACATCAACTTTTGGAGCTAAGGGCAATGGTTACTCATTACAAAAAATAAATGGTACATGGAAGGAGTCAAAACCAACTCCCGGAATTGAAAATAAATTAAGTCTTAATCCAAAATCTATTACAACGGATATTACAAAAACGGAAAATATAGAAAAAGAAGATGTTATTAAAACAGAAGGGGAAAGGGAAATATCTACTCAAAGCAATGAAGTTATAAATTTAAACGAATTAAATGTAAATGAGAAAAAGAAGATAGAATGGCCAGATATAAAAAAATATTATCCATATCTAGAACTTGGTATAGTTATAATTTTAGGATTTGTGGCCGTATATCTTATTCGAACTCATGAAAAAGATAAATTAGAGGAAGGTCTTAGTGCTGATGATATAAAAATAATTGAATAGTAAAATGTTTACTAATTACAAACTAATAATTAATAATTAATAATTAATATTGAAAATATAATGGAAGGAAAAAATGTTGGAAAAATTTTAGAAGAGATAAATAAAAAAATAGCAGATAGAGATTTGGATATAAAGGAAACGAAACAAAAACTGGAAGATTTGCTCAAAGAACATGGAATTTCTGATTCTCATATTTTGGGTATTTTTGGCGAAGAGCAGAAAAAGATACACAATAAAAACCCTAATAATGATCACTCTGGAGCTTTATAAATAAAAAAAATTGTTTTATTTTTTTAATGGCAAAGGTATTTTTTTGAAGTCATGAATAAGAATCTCCCGCATAGAGCCATTATAAAGAGCTGAGGCGGGCTTGCCTCGCCGAAGCTAAAGCTTCTTTAATGCTAGTGGTATCTTCTTAAAATCACGGATAAGAATTTCTCGCATGGAACCATTATAGAGGGCGGAGGCGGGCTTGCCCGTCCGAAGCTACTGTATTTTTTGTAAAGCAAGTGGTATTTTTTTGAAATCATTGATTAATATTTCTCTCATACTTCCGTTGTATAGAGCGGAGGCGGGATGATACAGTGGCATAAAAGCTTGTTTTCCAAATTCTCGAGTAGTTTTTATTAAAATTTTTCCATGAATATCAGAAATTTTTTCAGTAGGGAAAATTAGACCCATTGAGTGTCTTCCTAAGAAAATAATTAATTTGGGTGAAATAATTTTTATTTCGTTTATTAGCCATTCTCTACACGCTTCTTTTTCTTCGGGTAATGGATCACGATTGTTGGGGGGCCTATATTTCACAATATTGGTAATATAAATATCTTCTCTCTTTAAGTCTATACTCTGAAGCATTTCAGCTAAAAATTTGCCAGCTTGTCCAACAAAAGGACGACCCTCAATATCTTCATTTTTGCCAGGGGCTTCTCCAATAAAAACAATTTTTGACTCGGAGCTTCCATCTCCAAAAACGGCCTGGGTAGCTGTTTTTTTGAGTTCGCACTGGCAATTTGCCTGCCAATAAACGTTTAATTTGTTTAATTCGTCGCGTTTAGTAATCATATCAGAATTAGTATATCATTTTATTGTTTGTTATAATATAAAATATGAATATGAACCAAGAAAAGATAATATATGTTGATGATGAGCATGAGTCAATTTCCACTTTATTCAGATTAAGAGCCCCGGCTTTATTTGTCGGATTAGTTTTAGGTTTTGGAATAACATTTTTAACCTCAAGCTTTGAAAAAGTTTTAGAGGAAAATATTTATATTGCTTTTTTTCTTCCCTTTATTATCTATATAGCTGATGCTGTTGGGGCCCAAACAAATACAATTTATGCGAGGGATTTACGTAAGAGGGGATCTCATTTTATGAAATTTCTAAAAAAAGAATTTGTTTTAGGTATTATTTTTGGGTTAAGTTTTAGTATTTTAACTGGGCTAGTTTCTTATCTCTGGCTTGGAAACAAATTACTTTCTTTAAGCATTCTTATTGCGACGTTTCTATCGATTTTTATCGCTCCAATCTCAGCTTTATTAATTGCTCAATTATTTCAATCACTTCATAAAGATCCAGCAGCTAGTGCCAGTCCTGTATCTACGGTTATACAAGATATGATTAGTGTAATTATTTACGGCTTTGTCTGTAGTTTAATTCTTTTATAAAATTTATTTCAAAATATTTATGTCTGCGCCGATAGAATTCAGTCGGTCAGCGATTTCTTCGTATCCACGATTAATCATATATACATTTCGCAAAATTGAAGTACTAGAAGCGCCGAGCATACCTATTAAAATAATCATGGCTGGTCTTAGAGCTGGTGGGCAGACTACTTGTGAGCCTCGAAGGGCTGTTCCTCCTTGAATATATACTCGATGTGGATCAGCCAGAGTTATATTGGCCCCAAGTCTATTTAATTCTGTAAAATATATTGCTCGATTTTCATAACTCCAATCGTGAATCATAGTTTGACCCTTGGCTTTTGTCGCAATGGGTACGAAGAAGGGGAGGTTGTCCATGTTAATTCCTGGGTAGGGGTTTGCATGAATTTTATCTTCTAAAGCCTTCAATTTTGAAGGAAAGATATGCAAATCAACTAAATTTGTTTGACCATTGTGTGATTTGTATCTTTTTAATATTTTATATTTTAAACCCATATGTTTTAATTTATCTAATTCTAGAGATAGAAAATCTATTGGGCAACGTAAAATTTTTAACTCAGAATCTGTCGTTATAGCGGCGGAAATAAACATCATTGACTCGATAGGATCTTCACTGTTCCAATATTCAATGGTTTGATCAATTTTTTTTATTCCATGAACAACTAAAGTAGAAGTACCAATACCTTCAATCTTGACACCAAGTTTTTCTAAAAAGAAACAAATTTCTTGAACCATGTAATTAGCACTAGCAAATTTTATTTTTGAAGTACCATCAATTTTAGCAACAGCCATTAAAACATTTTCGCAAGCTGTGTCACCAGCCTCATACATAATTATTTCAGCTGGCTTTAATTTTGAAACTGAAATATGGTGATCTGTATTTGTCGTCTTTATCTTTACCCCAATATCCTCTAGGGCATATGTGTGAGCACTAATTGTACGTTTGCCCAATTTACATCCTGAAGAGTGAGGAATAGAAAACTTATCTATCAAATGAATTAACGGGCCAATTATCATTAAAACAGATCGTGTTTTGATAGCTGAATTAGAATTGATATTTTCTAGATTAAATTTCTTTGGTGGATTTATTTCAACAGAATTTTTATCTAACCATTTTATCGATACTCCGATACTTTCTAAAATTTCTATGACCCGATTGACTTCTTCAATATGAGCGATACCATGTAAGATTGTTTTACCTTGGTTAAGCAGGGAAGCACATAATAACCCGACTGAGCCATTTTTTGAGAAATTTGTGGTAATATTTCCATGAAGTTTTTTGCCACCATTAATTTGAAAATCAAGCGAATCATTAATACAGACAAGTTGATGGCCCAAAACCTGGCTAATTTTACCGAGGATTTCAGTACTAAAATTTTGCTCACCTTTTTCCATTCTGGCAACGGCTGATTGAGATGTACCAAGTTCTCGTGCAAAGGATTCTTGAGTCATTCCTCGACGCTCCCTTAGTTCCTTAATAAAATATCCTATTTGTTTTTGAGACGATTCTTTTTTCATATTGCTTGATTATATCACATGTGATATAATGTAGCAATGTTAAACATAAAAGAAAATGTTGATATAAAAAATTATTGTACTTTTAAAATAGGTGGTAGAGCAAAATATTTTGCTGTAATAGAAAATATTGAAGATTTAAAGGATATTTTGGAGTTTTCGAAGACAAATAATGTTCCAATATTTATTTTAGGCGGTGGATCAAATATTATTTTTCCAGATGGAAATATTAATTTATTAGTGTTAAAAATAGAAATCTTTGGTTTTAACATAATAAAAGAAGATGATAAAACTGTGAATATTAAAATGGGGGCAGGAGAAATTTGGGATCAAGTAGTTGAAAAGACTGTTGAGCTTGGTTTTTCAGGTCTCGAAGCACTTTCGGCTATTCCAGGGACAGTTGGAGCGACACCAGTACAAAACGTCGGAGCTTATGGAGTTGAGGTTAAGGATACTATATTAGAAGTAGAAGTTTTTGATATAGAAAAAGGTATTACAAAAAAATTATCAAATGAAGAGTGTAAATTTGGTTATAGAGATAGTATTTTTAAAAATGTTGCTAAGGGTAAATATATAATTATTTCTGTCACTTATAGTCTTTCGAAACTACCCCCTAAAATTCCACAATATCCTGATACTATAAAATATTTCAATGAAAGAAATATTGCCTATCCGAGACTAAAAGAAATAAGACAAGCTTTAATTGAAATTCGATGGAATAAATTACCTAATCCAAAAGATACTCCTAATACTGGCTCTTTTTTTAAAAACCCAATGGTTTTAAAAGAAGTAGTTGAAAAAATACTAAAGGATTTTCCAGAGGCGAAGATTTTTCGAATAGACGACAATTTATTTAAGATTCCAGCTGGCTGGCTAATCGATAATGCAGGCTTAAAAGGTAAGGCTTTTGGCAATATTTCTATCTATGATAAAAATGCGCTCGTTTTAGTTAATAACGG
>CAYSSZ010000013.1:7856-14524 GCA_964434095.1 uncultured Candidatus Saccharibacteria bacterium
AATGCTAGAATAGACAAATATGAAAAAAGCCACATCATTATCATATATTGAAATTTCGAAAGAAAATTTGATACACAACATCAAGCAATTTCGAAAATTGGTTGGTAAAAAAACTAAAATTGCTGGAGTTGTTAAGGGTAATGCTTATGGTCATGGAGATAAAGAGATATCAAAAATTATTGATCAATATGTTGATTATTTGCAGGTGGATAGTATAGAAGAAGCAGAAAGAATTAAAAACAATTCTAAGAAACCAATTTTTATATTTGGTTACCTAAATGAAGATGGAATAAAGAGGGCTATCAAAATAAAAGCGATTCTTTCCGCTTTTGATTTAATTCATTTATTTAAAATAAATTTTATAGCAAAAAGTTTAAAAACTAAGGCCGTAGTTCATATTCCGGTAGATTCTTATTTAGGTCGTGAGGGGATAATGCCAAATCAAATAGAGAATTTTATTTTAGAAATAAAAAAAATGAAAAATATTGTTCTTGACGGAGTTTATTCCCACTTTGCTAATATTGAAGATACAATGAATAGAACTCATGCCGAAAGACAGATTGATACATATCACCAATGTTTAAGATTGTTTCAAAATAACGGCTATCCAGAAATAAAAAGTCATATTTCCGCTACATCAGGAATTCTGTCTTATGAGACCTATCTGCCCAGGCAGGAGAGGAACAATTTGCACAACATTGTTCGTTTAGGTATTGGACTTTATGGATTGTGGCCTAGTGACCATTTAGAATATTTAAATAAAAGAAAAATTATTCTTAAGCCTGTATTGAAATGGGTGACACACATCGCTCAAATAAAGTTATTACCAGCTAATTACCCAATTGGATATGGATTAACTTATATAACCAAAAAAAGTACTAAAATTGCTATAATTCCCCAAGGTTATGCCGATGGTCTTTCTAGGTTACAGTCAAATAACGGGGAAGTTTTGATAAAAGGTAAAAAAGTCAAAATTCTTGGTAGGATAGCTATGAATATGTTTGTTGTAGATGTATCAGGTATTAAAGATGTTCGTCCAGAAGAGGAGGTGGTGATTATTGGATTTCAAAATAAAAATAAAATTACTGTTGAAGAAATAGCACGAAAAACAAATACGATAAACTATGAGGTGACAACTCATATTAATCCTTTATTGCCGAGGATTATATTGTGATATAATTGTATTGTTAAAATAAATATAGACCTTGATGGTAGAAGAAGAAATAAATTTAGAAGAGATATGGGCTTAATTTAAAAGTTGCATTTAAGTCAAATATATAGTATTCTAAGCAAGTTATGTCACAAGATAGACTTATAAAATTGGCTTGTGGGGGATGTAAGCGCATAAACTACTGGTCAAGTAAAAATAAAAAATTGGTCACCAAAAAGATTGAACTTAAGAAATATTGCAAGTGGTGCAAGAAAAATACCAAGCACAAAGAATCAAAAAAGTAATTTTCATTTTTTCTTGTTTTTTGATACAATAACTCCGCTACGCGGATTTTTTGTTTGGGTGGTTAGTTAAGTGGCATAACTGCGGTCTCCAAAACCGCTGTCGGGAGTTCGATTCTTCCACCACCCGCCTTCGTCCTTCGATAAACTCAGGACTACGGCCCGCTTCGCCAAAGCTTCAGCGAGGCGAGCTAGGCAAGGCCCGCAATATTTATTTTTCGGGGTGTAGTATAACGGTAGTACACAAGGCTGGGGGTCTTGTAGCTGGAGTTCAACTCTCCACATCCCGACAAGGGATAAAATATATAAATCGGGGTGTAGTATACCGGTATTACACACGCCCTGTCCCGTACCATTTTTTAACGGAGTATAGTATACCGGTAGTACATACGTTTCGGGTGCGTATAGATTGGGTTCGATTCCCAATACTCCGACAGAAGAAAATGGTATGGGATGAAGGAGTGTGAAGACCGAGTTCGATTCTCGGCCAGTCTGACACAGGCAGGCATCCCGACTGTGTCTTGACGAAGTTTTAACGAAGGCAGGCTGTGGCCTTCGAATCTCTGGCGAATCAGGTATATTATTTTACAAACTCTTTTACTTTTTGAAAAATTTTGTTTTTATCACTTTTTTTTCTGGGATCAATCCAAATAATATTTTGATCACGCTTAAACCAGGTTTTCTGTCTTTTAGCAAAATGCCAAATTTCCGTGTTTAATTTTTCTATCATTTCTTCCTTTGTTAATTTGCCTTGCAAGAATTGAGAAACATAACGGTATTCAAGTCCGAATTGGTGCATTCTCTTCCAAGAGACTCCTTGTTTATGTAGATTTTCTATTTCCTTAATCATCCCTTTTTTAATTCGGGATAGTAGGCGAGCCTTGATTCTTTCTTTTAAAATTTCTGGTGGCAAAGTTAATCCAATCTTCAAAACTTCAAATTTATCTCCAGTAAGGTCTTGCCTTACTGGAACTTGGCCGAGGGCCTTGGCGATTTCGATGGCGCGGATTAAGCGGACGCGATTTTTTGGGTCAATATTTTTAGCTCGTTTTTTATCTAACTTTTTCAAAATTTCAAAAAGCTTTTCTGTTTTTTCTTTTCCTAACTTTTCTCGGAGTTTTTTGTTTGGCGGAACTTCAGGTAAAGAAGCCCGATTAATTAGAGTATCAATATAAAAACCAGTGCCTCCGCAGATAATTGGGGTTTTATTTTTCACTACAATTTCTTCGATTTTTTTGCTGGCTAATTTTTGGAAATCATTAACTGAGAAATATTTTTTAGGAGAGACAATATCGAGAAGATAATGTTTAATTCCTTGCATTTCTTTTCGGGTTATTTTACCAGTTCCCAAATCCATCCCTTTGTAAACTTGCCTTGAATCGGCTGAAATTATTTCAGATTTAATGTCATTTCCGGCTAATTTTTTAGAAATTTCCACAGCAAAGTCACTTTTACCGGTAGAAGTTTGGCCCAGTATGACAATAATACCCTTACTCATATTTTGTGGTATTGGTCTTATTATATTAAATTTTCTATCGTTCTTTCTTGTTTGTTTCATATTTTGATTATGTTAAGATAATAACATAACACATGAAGCAATCAATTAAAACCGGTTTTAGTTTTGGTTTAACCTCAGGCGTGATTACTACCCTGGGATTAATGATTGGTCTTTATTCAGGGACTCACTCAGTATCAGTAATTATTGGAGGGATTTTGACTATTGCCATTGCCGATGCAATGTCTGATGCTTTAGGAATTCATTTATCAGAAGAGTCAAAACATGATAGTAATTACAAAGAAATTTGGGAATCAACAATTTCAACATTTATTACCAAGTTTATTTTTGCAATGACCTTTGTTTTGCCGCTTATTGTTTTTAGTTTAAAAACTGCAGTAATCATGAGTATAATTTGGGGGATGTTTTTGATTTTTTCTTTTAGTCTTTATATAGCAAAACAAAAGAAAGTCAAAGCCAGGGAAATTATTTTTGAACATATCTTTATAACGATTCTTGTGATAATATTTACGTATTATACTGGTATTTTAGTGAATAAAATTTTCGGATAATTTAATGAAAAAAGAAGAACTCAAAAAAATAACAAGTTTACTTTTTGAATTAGGGACGATGAAAAAATTGCCGAGAATCCATCAACAAGTTCTTTTGTCTCAGGATTTATCAGATAATATTGCTACTCATTCATATAGAGTAGCCGTTATTTCCTGGTTTTTGGCTAAAATAGAAAAAGCTGACATTTATAAAACAGTTATGATGGCGCTTCTACATGACGCGAAAGAAGTAAGAAGTGGTGACCATAATTATATTCACAAAAAATATGTGAAAATATTTGAAGATGAGATATTAAAAGATCAGCTAGGGAACCTACCTTTTACTGATTTGTTTGATTTTATAAAAGAATTTGATATTAGAGAAAGCAAAGAATCATTGATTGCCAAAGACGCTGATCTTATTGATCAAATACTATTACTGAAAGAATATGCACATCAAGGAAATCACGAGGCTGAACTTTGGCTTCAAGGGAAAAAGGGGAAAAAAGAAGGTAATGTTCAATATAATAGTATTAAGACAAATTCGGCCAAGTTATTGGGAAAACAAATTTTGAACGGAGATGCATCAGAATGGTGGAAAAATATTTGGACAAATAAAAATAGATGAATAAAATAAAAAAAGTAATTTTGCCGAAAGATAATGGCCCTCATAATTATGCTGTTGAGTGGTGGTATTTTAATGGTTGTTTACATGATACTGATGGTAAAGAATATTGTTTTATGGATTGTTTTTTTAAGGTTGATTACGAAAAAGCGAAAATTCCTCACATTTTACCTCGCTTAATAGAAGATCGTTTTAAAAATGGAAAGTATATTTGTTTTGCTCATTCAATTATTTCAGATATCCAAAATAAAAAAAGTTATAAAGAAATCCAAAATATTTCACTGGTATCTAAAGATAGTTTCAAAAAAGATTTATTATTTATCAAATATAAAAATGCTCACATAACAGGAGAAGAACTAAACGGAGAAATCGCAGAAACTACTCCAAACAATTTTAATATTAAAACTAAAAATATAAACTTATATTTAAAATCAAACAAAGTTCCATTATTAGAAGGAGGACATGGTTATGTAGGAACACCTAAGGCTGGAAGTTATTATTATTCATTGACAAACATGTCAGCCAAAGGAGAGCTTTATATTAAAGGGAAAAAAATTAGTGTAAAAGGTAAAGCTTGGATGGACCATCAATGGGCTAACGCTGTTTACAAAAAAGACAAATGGACATGGTTTTCTTTCCAACTAGATAACGATATGGAGATAATGTGCGTGGAATACAAAGGAAGTATGAAAACTGATATTTTGATTGATATTATAGATAAAAATGGAGTTCAAAAACAATATAAAAAAGCAAAATTAAATACAAATGGAAAATTTTGGAAAAGCAAAAAATCAAATGCGACATATCCTTTATCTTGGAAGATAGAATTAGCGAAAGATAATATCATTATCTACGCTGAGGCAATAATAAAAAATCAAGAAATGATTTTTGGTCAAATTAATTATTGGGAGGGCCCGATAAAAGTAATGGCAGTAATCAATGGGAAAAAAATAAAAGGGAAAGGATTTATGGAGCTTGTAGGCTACCCTTCAGATTACAACTATCTACTTCTAAAAGGAGGAGAAATTAAAAAAGATATTTTAGGAAAAATTAAAAAAATAATTAGGTAATTAATCAGGAAGAATAAAATTAAAGATAAATTTGTTTTTTCAGATTTAAAAAACAAAAATAGATAAATTAAAAATTTTATGATAGGATAAAAGAGTACTTGTCCCGTATGAAATTATTGATTAGAATATAGGACAATAGGCTTAATTTACAAGATTAATTTAAAAATTCTTATATAAATATATAAGAATTTCATAAGGGATGGGATTCAAATCATTTATAACAAAACAAGTTTTAAAAATGAAAGGCGTGTCTTCGGAACAGGCCGAGAGTATTGCTAAGCAACTAGACGAAAATCCTGAATTGGCTAAAACTCTTAAGTCATTGGAAGGCAATAAGGAAGTTAAAGCCTTGTTTGAAAAGATTACTAAAGAAATTGATGAAAAGAAAAAAGGTGGAATGCCTGAGCAATATGCCGCGGTCTTAGTTATGAAAAAATATCAAGCGGAAGTGATGAAATACCGCGAAGAACTTATGCCCTTGATGACGTTGATGCAAAAATAAATAATATGAAAAAAGGGTGCGAGACGCACCCTTTTGGTTAATAATTATCTCCTAACTGTAGCGCCTGATAAACTTTCTAAAAATTTAAATTTTTCAGAAGGATCAATCAAGCCAAAACGAATCGATGACGGAAAATGTCTAGTATCAGCTTCACGAGCAAGTGCTATCGCCTCATCGGGATAGTTCTTAATCATAAAGGCAGTTAGTTCTTTTAAATTTCCATTAAAGACCTGATTACCTAGTCCTTGGTGGATCGAATAATTTCTCGAGCCATTTGCTCCGTGAGCAGAAATAATTATTTCCATATAGAAGAATTTTGTTATATTATACATCCGAGAAAATCATTTTGCAAAAATTCGATTATGTTATTATTATGATATAATATCTAAGTAGTACTTAAATTTATAATTATATGTCAAATTCTACTTCTTGGTATCAAAGCTTTATAAAACCAACTTGGTCGCCACCATCGTGGCTTTTTGGTCCTGTTTGGTCAGTGCTTTATATTATTATTGCTATTTCTTTTACGAGTGTTTTTATTAAATACTTTCATCGGCAAATTTCTTTTATCATTATCTTGCCTTTCATTTTAAATTTAATTTTTAATTTCGTTTTTACTCCAATTCAATTTGGACTAAAAAATAACTTTTTAGCCATGATTGATATTGTTTTAGTGTTGATAACATTAATCTGGGCTATGATAGCTATCTGGCCGCATGTTAGATGGATAGCATTGGTTAATATTCCATATTTAATTTGGGTCTTATTTGCAACAATATTACAAGTAACAATAACTATTTTAAATAAATAATATGAAAAAAAATATTTATACAATAATTATTTTATTAATCCTTGGTATTGGTGTCTTTTTATTTATTGGTTTAGATAAAAAAGAGAATGTTTCAAAAGAGGGGAATAATGTTGAAATAGTTGGGGGAGACAAAGACGAGCATGGTTGCATCGGAAGTGCTGG
>CAYSSZ010000014.1:0-14316 GCA_964434095.1 uncultured Candidatus Saccharibacteria bacterium
AGTCCTAGTGAAATATTGAAATTATTAAATGAGAAAACAGAGAAACAAAGAGGAGAATTTGTTGTAATTGTAAAACCAAAATAAATCGAGTATAATGGTGTAGCTAATGTTATTAAAAATCGTCGTATTGAAATTATTATTTAATTATAAAATAAATGCGTAAAGAAAGAACACTTTTAATTCTTGGTGTCTGGGTAGCCGTATTATCATATTTAGGATTCCCGCAAGATTGGCGGAGAATTTTATTTTTAATTACAGGTTTTTTAATTATTTATTTAGCATATCTTTTTTATATTGAGGCCAAAATACGCATTTTGAAAAACGATAACCATAGTAAATCTTTTATTGATAATATTGAGAGTTCGGAATAATTATGATATTTAAAACATATAAAAGAATTTTTTGGATTATTAGCCTCGTCCTAATTTGTGGCGGGGTATTTGTTTATTATTATTTTTCGGACTCATCAACACTTGAGCAAAAAGAAAATATTAAATCAAATATTGAGTTAATTAATACCAGTGGAGAAATTATTGATCAGTCAATAGAAATAAATAGAGCCAATGATTTACCATTAAGTATAAATAACGCTAATGAAAATAATACGAATATAATAATAGAACAGATTGTCGATGTTCCGCCAGAGATATTTGTAACCCACAAGAAAATACCTGAAGCAGTCAAGGCCGTATATGTTTCTGGATGGGTAGCCGGCTCAACGAAGTTAATGAATAATATAATTAATTTAATAGATAGAACTGAGCTAAATGCTATTGTTATTGATATAAAAGATTCAACCGGACGAGTAAGTTTTATGACGGACAATCCTTTATTAAATAAAATCGGTAGCTCAGAAAAAAGAATTTCAAATATTAAGGAATTAACAAATAGATTACACGAAAAAAATATATACATTATTGGGCGGATATCCGTTTTTCAGGACCCATATTTAACAAAAGTAAAACCAGAATGGGCGATTACAAGAAAGAGTGATGGTGGTATTTGGAAAGACCGAAAGGGACTATCTTTTTTGGATCCAACAAAAAAGGAAGTTCACGATTATACCATTACATTAGCAAAAGAATCGTATGAACTTGGTTTTGATGAAATTAATTTTGATTATATAAGATATCCTTCTGACGGGGATATCAGTGATATTAATTATCGACTTACTGAAGGTAAAACAAGAGCTGATAATATGGAAAATTTCTTCAAATATTTATCAGCAGAATTAAAAAAGCCGGATGCAGATGGAAATCCAAGTGAAATTATTATTTCAGCAGATTTATTTGGTTTAACGACAGAGGGGCAAGATGATATGGGTATCGGACAAGTTTGGGAAAGAACAATTCCTTATTTTGATTTTGTCTGTCCAATGGTTTATCCATCACACTATCCAGCTGGCTATATGGGGTATGCTAAACCTGCTCAGTATCCATATGAAGTAATAAATAAAGCATTGAAGGGCGCTGTATTAAAAAATAATGCTATGGGTGCTGACATTAGTAAAATTAGACCATGGATACAGGATTTTGACTTAGGGGCAGTATATACTAAGGATATGATTCGTAAGGAAATTCAAGCTGTCTATGATAATAATCTTAATTCTTGGATGCTATGGGATCCGGCAAATAAATATACCGCTGAGGCATTACTGCTTGAAAATGAAAATTAATTTTGACATAATGAACATATGAAAAAGAATAATGGCTTTTTTAAATATATATTAATTAGTCTTGTATTGGTGGCTTTTACATTTATTGGTGGAGCGTATATTGGCTATAAGCATTATCCTGGTATTGATAATGTTGTTTCAGCTGCATCAAAATATGGAGAACAAGAAATTAATGCCGATTTTGATTTATTTTGGAAAGCATGGAAAATTTTAAATGAAAAGTCTATATATGCAAAAGATGTTACTGATCAAGAGAAAGTATGGGGAGCAATTGAAGGATTAGCCGAATCGATGGGAGATCCCTATACAATATTTTTTCCACCCGAAGAGTCAAAACTTTTTAGAGAAGAAATAGAAGGTTCATTTGAAGGAATAGGGGCAGAAATAGCCGTCCGAGATGGTGTGCTAACTATTGTTGCTCCTCTAAAAAATACACCTGCCTGGAAAGCTGGATTAAAACCGGGTGATAAAATTTTAAAGATAGATGATGTTTCTACAGAAAATATGGATGCAGATCAGGCTGTAGAACTTATGCGAGGTCCAAAGGGTACAGAATTATCACTGACAGTGATTAGTAAGGATGATTTAAACGAAAAAGTTATAATCGTTATTCGAGACGTAATTGATTATCCAATTATTGAAACTAAATTGCGTGACGATAATATATTTGTGATTAGTTTTTATAGTTTTTCTAAAAATTCATTAAGATTATTTAAGGATGCATTAACAGAATTTATTAGAAGTAAATCAGATAAATTAATTATTGATTTGCGAGGAAATCCTGGAGGTTTCCTAAGTACAGCCATATCGATCGCCTCAATTTTTGTGGACGAAGGAGAAATAATCGTCAGCGAAAGTTTTGAAGGAGAAGACAAACCAGATATTCATAGAAGTAAGGGCCCAAATGTTTTTGCTGATAATCTAAAAATGGTTGTTTTGATTGACCAGGGTTCTGCTTCAGCTTCGGAAATTTTAGCTGGAGCTTTGCAACAACATAAGATTGCTACATTAGTAGGAGAACAATCATTTGGAAAAGGAACAGTTCAGGAATTAGTAGAATTGACCGAGGATACATCACTTAAAATAACAGTCGCAAGATGGTTACTGCCGAACGGAGATCCAATTCCTGAAGATGGATTAGTTCCAGATTATATAGTTTCTATAACAGAAGAAGATGATGAGGCTGAGCGTGATCCACAAATGGATAAAGCCGTAGAATTATTATTAAAATAATGAGCAAAGCGAATATATTTTAATTAACCCCGTGAAATCCCGCTAAAGGCGGGTCGGCCAAAGGCCGAATTTCACAGGGGTGGAGTTTTTTATAGTCGATACGCTCCTTAAAAAACAACCATGAATCCCGTATGAAATCGCGGACGCGACTAAAGCGGGATAAAAAATATTATTAATTAATTAAATTTAAAATAGGAAAGCAGATAAATTTATTATAAGTCCGCGTCCTATTTCATACGGGATGAAAGTTATATTACTTGTCGATGTACCTAAGGTTGGCCGTCGAAATGAAATAAAAGAAATAAAAAATGGTTATGCCCAGAATGTTTTAATTGCTAAAGGCTTAGCCATAATGGCCACTCCTAAATCCTTAGCTGATCTTGAAATCAAGCAAAAAGAAATGTTAAATAAAAAGCTAAAAGAAGATGCTATTTTTGAGCTTATGGTTAAAGATATCAATAATAAAAAAATAATATTAAAATCAAAAGCAAATGATAAGGGTGTATTGTTTAAAGCAATTAACCAGCATGATGTGGCAAAAGCAATAAAAGAACAAACTGGTTTTGAAATAGATGATAAATCAATTGAAGATATACATGTGAAAGAAATTGGCATTTATAAAGTAAAAATTAAAAGAGCAGGGGAGTCTGGAATTTGTCAGATCGAAGTAATTAAAGAATAAAAATAAAACCGACTATGTCGGTTTTATTTTACGTGAACAACTTTTTTAACTTGAGTTTTGTTATTAAAACCTAGCATTCGCTTCGAGCCAAATTTTACATGACCTGTTTTAATAGCAAAAATTGTATGATCCTTTCCAAGTCTAGTATTTTCTCCCGGTAAAATTTTTGTTCCGCGCTGACGAACGATAATAGCTCCGGCTTTAGCCACTTGACCATCATAAAGTTTAGTACCTAAATACTTTGGTTTTGAATCTGTTAAGTTTTTGGCCGATCCGCCGGCTTTCCTATGTGCCATAAATGATAGTTTCTAGATTTTTGAGTACAAAAAGCGCAAAGAATATTCAAATTTTTCGCGCTTTACCCCAAAGGGGCCCTACGCGACTCAAAATTTTAACATTCTTTGCGCTTCAAGCCCTTCTAGAATGATTAAAAATGATTTATAATTGAACTGTATGAGTATACCTGATAAATTGAGTAAAATCAAGGCCAAAAGACACATTGACAAATATACAGTTATGTATTTTGTTATAATATTAATTGTATCCATCTGTTCATATCAACTTGGTAAAATAAATAATAAAACTTGTCAATCAACGTTAATACAAAATCAACAAGCTACTGTGATATTATCTGATACAATTGTTGACCAAGAGAAAATAGTAGAAGCCAACGATAAAAAATATGTTGCATCGAAAAATGGAAGTAAGTATTATCCTATCAATTGTAAGGGGGTAAATAGAATTAATCCAGAAAACATGATTTACTTTGATTCCGAAAATGAAGCTATTATGTCTGGCTTTGAATTATCAAATTTATGCAAATGAAAACCAACAAAGAAAAAACATTTAATATCTTATTTATTTTAATAATAGTATTATTAATTATTTTTGTTATACGAAAAGATATTTATGATTATTACTATTATAAAATTGACCCAATCTTTAATAAAAACATCACGGAAAATATTGCATTAACAAATCAAGATCAGGTAGAAATAATAAAAGAAAATCAACTACCGATTAAAATTTCTGGAACATTAAAAATAATTAAAGAAATCACAGACCTTGAACAGAAAAATATAATTTTAATTCAAGATAAAATTATTGAGCTGACAAATAAACAAAGAATTGAAAACGGTAATTTAAATAGTTTGCAGGAAAATACTAAATTAAATTTTTCTGCAGAAAAAAAAGTTCAAGATATGTTGGTAAAGCAATACTTTGAACATACATCACCGTCAAATATTGGTGTTGCAGATTTGGCACATGAAGTATCATATGATTATATTTTAATTGGAGAGAATTTAGCTATGGGCAATTTCGAAAATGAAGAAGTATTGATCGAAGCCTGGATGGCAAGTCCTGGACATCGAGCTAATATCTTAAATGAAAACTACACTGAGATTGGTATTGCTTTAAGCAAAGGTATTTTTGAAGGAAAAGAGATCTGGATGATTGTTCAACACTTTGGTTTACCGCAAAGTGCCTGCCCAGTAATTGATCCAGTATTAGAAGAAATAATTAAATATAATCAAAATAAAATTAATACATATGAAGAAGAAATAAAAATATTATTAGAAGACATTAATAATAGGGAAGTGTCAAGAGGGGAAGGTGATAAGGAATTAGTTAATGAATATAATAAATTAGTTGTAATATATAATAGGTTAGTAACTGAAACTAAAACTAAAATTAATGAATATAATGAACAGGTAGGTAGTTTTAATGATTGTATATTGGAGAAAACAGCTAATTGAATATTAAACTTAGGGAAGTTATTAATACTTTTATAGCAAGGGATAAAAGATATATAAGTGTCGCACAATATATCTTTTACGACACTATATATTAAAATAAGACTAATAATAATACGAACTATGGTAATTCAGCCAGTTTTAATACATTAGACTTGTTTAATGGCTTTTATAGTAAATATATTGGGCTAAATATAAAAAAAGAGCTGATATATGTATCAGCTCTTCCCTTTTGATTTCGTCAGATTTCACTAAGCCCTGATTTTGCTTTGTTTTGACCCGATAAAGGCCAAAGACCTTTTTTCTTCTGAGCGTCTTTTACGCTCAATTTTCTCACTTTGTTTTTTTTGCCGTACTTCAGGATTCCATACGGACTTTTTCCGATTGTTTTCAAAACTCATAAAACAAAATTTTTAGGTTAAATTAAAATAACGGTTTTCACTAACATTATATATGAAATATAATAATCGTCAATTAAAAATTAGCTATATTATATAATTTCCGATTAGTATTCAAATAAAATATCAATTAGATAATAGCACAAGAACAAAAGATTGTCAAATTATGCCTGTTTCTTGTTTTTTGAAAAGTATTTTTTATTTTTTATTTTCTCAGGTAAAAAACTTTCATTATTATATTCTTTATAGCCTTGTCCATAACCTATTTCTTTCATTAACTTTGTTTCTGGATTTCTTACTATCATAGGTATGTGCAAGTTACCATATTTTATGACATCCTCACTTGCTTTATTTAATGCTTCATAGGCGGAACGATCTTTAGGAGCCCTAGCAAGATAAGTTGCTCCATGAGCTAAGTTTATTGCACACTCAGGTAATCCGATTGTCTCACATGCTCTAAATACGTCATTGGCTACTACTAGAGCCGTTGGTAAGGCAAGACCAATATCTTCACTAGCAAAAATAACCATGCGACGAGCAATAAACTTTGGATCTTCACCAGCATTTATCATTCTAGCTAAATAATATAGTGTAGCATCAGGTTGCGAAGCTCTCATACTTTTTATAAAAGCACTTATTGTATTATAATGTTCTTCGCCTTTTTTATCATAACGAAGAAATTTTGATTGCAAAGTATTTTTTAGATTTTCTAATGTAATTTCTTTATATAAACCCGCGGTGTTTTCAATCATTGCTATGGCTTGGCGTGCATCACCCGATGACATAGCGATTAGCCAATCCAGAGCTTCTTTTTTTATTTTGAAACCTGTTCTTTTAATAATTAGTTTAATATCAGAATCCTTAAGATCATTCATTATAAAAATACGACAACGAGAAAGAAGCGCTGGTATTACCTCAAAACTAGGATTTTCCGTGGTAGCTCCTATTAGAGTTAAGAGACCTTTTTCTACATATGGTAATAAAAAATCTTGCTGAGCTTTATTAAAGCGATGAATTTCATCAAGAAAAAGTATCTTAGGACCAAATAATTCATTAGTTTGAGACTTCCCTTCTTGGCTTAATATTTTTCTAATATCATCCTTTCCAGCAGAAACTGCAGATAATTCATGACAATCTGCATTTAGTGATTCAGCATAAATTTTTGCTAATGTCGTTTTTCCTACACCTGGTGGTCCCCATAATATAAAAGAAAAAAGATGTTTATTTTGAATGGCAATTCGAATAGGAGCATTTAGTCCTACTAGATGTTCTTGACCTATAAATTCACTGAGTTTTCTTGGTCTAATTTTTGATGCTAGCGGCTCCATAATGATATTTTAACATAAATACACGAAAATACTTTTGTATTTACAAAATAAAAAATCTGTTATTTAATAAATAATTATTTATTAAAATTAGTAAACATTATTTAATGGTTGGCCAGTTTCTAGAACAGAAATTATATTTTTTACTGCTATTTCGGCCATCATGCTTCTAGCTGAAAATCTTGATGACGCAATATGCGGAGTTAAAACAACATTATTAAGCTTGGATAATCCCTTGGCTAATTTTGGTTCGAATTCGAAAACATCTAGACCCGCTCCTAATATAATTTTATTTTTAAGTGCATCAACTAAAGCTTTTTCGTCGATTACAGGACCACGTGAAGTATTTATAAGTAATGCCGTGTTCTTCATCATTGAAAGTCTATTTTTATCTATTAAATGAGTTGTAGTTGGCAAAAGTGGCACATGTAATGAAATAATATCTGATTCTTTTAATAACTCTTCTAATTCTACTCTATTTGGGCCAATAATTTCTTCTAATTTTAGATTTGGCGCGATATCACTGTAAATAACTTTAGCCCCAAATCCATGATGTAGAATTTTCGCGACTTCTGAACCAATTTGACCTCCACCAATCAAACCTATAATTTTACCTTTCATGTCAGTACCAAGTAAAAGATCTGGATCCCAACCTTTGTATTTTCCCTGACGAATAAAATTGTCTCCCTCAACAAGTCGAGTTGTTAAAGCCATCATCAGAGCTACTGTATGTTCAGCTACGGCGACAGAAGATGTGCCGGGTGTATTTGTTATTTTAATATTTCTTTTTTGGGCTTCTTCTATATCAACATTATTAAATCCTACAGAATAATTAGCAAAAATTTTTGCTGTAGGGCAGGCATCAAATACTTTTATATCAATTGTATCTGTTAAAAAAGAAATAACTCCATCGTATTTTCTTTTTTTTAAGTTTTTAATTAATTGAGATTGACTCAAATTTTTATTATTAGAACCAATATAATATTTGATTCCTTTTTCTTCTAATAATTTTAAACCATTATCTGGAATTTTACGTGATATATATATTTCTGACATATTATTTATTCACCTATTTTAATAATTTTTTGATGATCTTCAGCTACTCTAGCAATACGTTCCATAACTTTAACTGCTTCTACCGGATATTTACCAACTGTTGTTTCTTCAGAAAGCATAATACCATCAGCTCCATCTAAAACAGCATAAGCAACATCAGAAACTTCAGCTCTGGTCGGTATATTTTTATCAACCATTGATAAAAGCATTTGCGTAGCTACAATAACCATTTTGTTTGCCATATTAGCTTTCTTGATAATTAAATGTTGGATAAAAGGAATTTCTTCTATTGGAAATTCATTCCCTAAATCACCCCTAGCAACCATTACTCCATCTGCTTCTTTTATAATTTCGTCTAAATTATTTACAGCTTCCCTTCTTTCAATCTTAGCTATAATCTTTTGATTTCCACCCTTCTCATTAATTAATTGCCTAAGTTCTATTATATCTCTAGCGCTACCAACAAAAGATAAAGCGATATAATCAATTTTTTGCTCTATACCAAAAGATAAATCCTCTATATCCTTAAATGTTATAACTGACATATCACCTTCTCCCCCAAAATGATGAGAACCACCCTCTTGAACTCTTGGACCTGATAAATCCTGCATAATCGGTAAATTAATTTCAAGCTCTTGTGCAACTTCTCTTATTTTTTTTATTATTTCTATATGCCACTCATCATTACCCCATGAAAAATTTAAACGAACAATATTCATGTGATGTTTAGCCATATCTAAAATTACATTTTTATCAAATGTTGATGGACCCATTGTTGCTACAATTAATGTTTTTGATTCATTCATGATTAATTATCTGATGTTATTTTAATAAGTTTTTCATATTTAACATTACGTTCTTTCGGACCCCAAGCTCCAGATTTTAAACCAAAACAACCAAAGGCAAATGCTAGGTCAGCGATGAAATCATCCATTGTTTCTCCACTACGGTGGCTGACAATGCATACTAAATTATTCTCATGAGCAATTTTGATTGTTTGGATAGTCTCTGACAATGTTCCAATTTGATTTGGTTTAATAATTAATCCCTGTATAGCATTAAACTTTATGGCTATGGATAATCTTTTTACATTTGTCACAGTAAGATCATCGCCGATTATTTTTATATTAGGTAATTCCTTTTGTAATATTGCGAATCCTTCAAAATCTTCCTCATCTAGTGGATCTTCGATTGAAATCATTGGAAATTTATTATCTATTTCCTTATAAAGATTTATCATTTCATATCTAGTCCAATTTCTATCCATAAACTTATAGACATTATTTTGATGATCATAAAATGAACTTGCCGCGACATCGAGTGCAAACTTTACTTTGTCTTGGTAGTCCAGCTCTTTGACTACATCCATTAACATCTCTAATGGTCTAACTACGTTACTCATCTCTGGCAAAACTACTCCACCCTCGTCCCCTCTTTCTTCTATGTGACCATATTCATCGATGACATGTTTATCTAATTTTTCCTGAATATTTTTACAAATAGCAACACTTTCGCTTATATCATTAACTTGAGGAACAATATGATATTCTTGAAAAGCTAATTTAGTTTTTGCGTGACCTCCGCCATTAATTAAATTAAAATACATGAAAGGTAATTTGTTTTGATGACCTATTACGTTTAAGGTCGATAAATATTGATGTAGAGGTATATTTAAAATATTTGCTGACAATTTTGCGCAAGCGATACTGACCCCTATAATGCTATTTCCACCTAAATTAGATTTCAAATCAGTACCATCAAGTTCAATTAAAATTTGATCAATTTTAGATTGTTCTTTAGGGTCAAGACCCAATAATTTTGGTTTGATAATATTTTCAATTTTTTCTATAGCAATATGAACGCTACCTTTACTATTAGCCTCATCACGTAATTCACAGGCCTCAAATTTACCTGTACTTTTTCCTGATGGAACCAAAAAAGTACCTTCGTAATCATTAGCATATACTGTAACTTTTAATGTAGGACTATTACGTGAATCATATATTTGCTCTGCTATAATATCTGTTATTTTATTACTCATGCTTATATTATATTATATAATTTGAGTATTTCCAACTTTAATTAAATAAATTATAATATAGTCATGGATGAAAATAATAATGAAATAGATAATAAAAAAGAGCCTATTTGTCCAAGGTGTGGATTGAGGTCTTATAGTGAAATTTGTGCTAATTGTGGAGCCCCCATAATTGATAATAGTGATGTAGAAGATGAAGAATATGATTGGAGAGAGCACAAAAGATAAGCAATCTTATATATTATAGAAGTTTAACAGTTGAATTAATAAGTTCCGTTAATTATAATACCTTTTTTATAATAAAACCTACTATCGTAGGCGTCATATTTACTTTTCAAATAGTTTTCTAAATTTTTAAACGTAACAACCATAAAAGATTGCGGCTCAGCTAATTCTAATCTACGAATGCTATCAGTCGAAATACTTGGTAAAATATAAATACCATTTTTCGTTCGGACATAACCATTTTCAAGAAATTCTATTGAAGATACATCTATATTAGGTTCAATTCGATCATTTCTATAGACATAATTAATATCTTTAGCTAATCCCGTAGCAGAAACTACATTATAATTTGATCTACAACCGCGGAAACTTATCGAATAAAGGGGCTCAAAAGAATTAGCATCCACATCATTCATAACAAGGCCTTTATAAAAAACAGTATATTTATCTTTAGCATATAATGAATCTAAGGCTTTGAATGAATATTTGTCGACAGCAGGCATTAAATTAACAAATGAATTACTCGGATCTGTCGACATATAATAATATTGGTCATCTACTCGATAGTAATTACAACCAAATGACTTATCATAATTTCTATAATATTCGAAATCATATTCTGTTGTTTTGTCTACACTATTATTATTATCGTTGACAGATCTATTACTTTTAATTCTATAAAAAATAAAAATTAAAATTATTAGTACCAAAAACAAAAAAAACAATAAAGATAAAATAAGATTTCTTCTTTTCTTTTTTTTATAGTAATCCATAATTTTAAATTATATCAAATTTTGTCACATAAATGATATTCGACAGAGCATCATAATTATACAAAAAACTGGCTATTGATTGTATATGACCATCTTCGTACATTACTTCTCCCACTTTATCTGTTGGATTTACAAACACACTTAAGGCATGCCATGTACCGCCTAAAACAGGTTTATTAACTGCTAATGACGAAATATTATCATAGACATATTGTTCTACCACTAATTTTTCATTTAACCAATCACATGGTACATTATCCATTTCTAATTGATAACGAATTATGCTTTTATCAACATAAACATATACACCATCACCTCGATCTTCCATATCACCCATTAAAATTTTTGACTGCTTATCATCAAAAGAAATTAATAGTTCTTCTGTTACATTCATACCTTCAGCAAAAGAATCCCACCAAACATTTGCGGTTTTAGAATTAGGATTATCTTGTTGATCTAAAATTATACCTGAAAACTCACCAATTTTAGAATCCTTTTCGGCTGGTCGACTTTGATACTCCCCGGTAATATTATTATCCCGAATATATATTTTCATCCAGAAATTGTCATAAAAATTTCTGTCAGTTTTCTTCCCTTGGTAATAACAGTATGCTATAGGCTCGTCATTATCATTATTTTCCGTAATTATTTTATCATTATCTGTTGTAATTATTTGATTCTTATTATTAGATAGTATCGTAAATAAGACTAAAGACGAAAGAAGTAAAATTAATAAGATTAAAATAAATTGTTTAAATTGGTATTTCATAATTTATTCATTTTTTAATATTAAATGGAAACTCATAAATTGAACTTTTCCCTGAAATTATTTTAAATAAATTCTCAATGAAATCACCTCCGGCATAACCTATTATAATTGCGATAGCTTCTGTTAGTGACGGAAAGCCAAGAAATGTTAAGCCTAAATCTTTAGTTACCCATGTTGCCAGAAGCCCAACTAAACCAGAGATTCCTGTACTGAGAAAAAAGTATTTAGGTATAAATTTAGTATTTTTATAAGAACTATAATATTTTAAATATCCAACTAATCCTCTTATAACACCTCCAATTAAACCCGCAATTAATATATTAATCATATTTATTTAAAAGATAATAATAATTTTTGATACATTTATTTTAACATTATTTAAAAAATTAAGTAATCAAATTTATTATCTACAAGAGGATAAAATATAACCTTGTAAATACATAATAAAAAACCCCTTTCGGGATCTTTTATTTTCGATACTTTTTTCCTATTTTTATTCTATTCAATTCTTTGTCTATTAAGGCTTGGAATCTTGCGAAATCGACATCCGAAAGATTTTCCGTATCTTCCATAGCCTTTTTAGCTCTTGCATAAGCTTCTTCTGCTCTATTTATATCGATTTCACTTGCTAGCTCTGACCTTGAAGCAAGTATTATAACTTCAGTTTTTTTATTTAATTGATGTGAGCTTGGTCTAATTTCTACAATACCCGCACTAATAGATAAAGGAATAATACTTTGGTCTTCTTTTTCAATTCTTATTTCTCCAGATTTTATAATAGAAACTAAGGGCTGGTGATTGGGCATGATGCCGATTTCACCAGATTCAGTAGGTAAAATAACCTTCAAGACATCATCTTGGTAAACTGATTTTTCTGCAGTTAAAATTTTAAAAGATAATAAATTACTCATTTTTATTTAATTTTGATTCATGGTCCCTAATTACATCTTCAATATCACCTTTCATATAAAAGCTTTGCTCACCTATATGATCATACTTTCCTTCTAATATTTCCTTGAAACCTTTAACAGTATCCTGTCTTTTAACATATACACCCTTAAAGCCAGTAAATTGTTCTGCTACATGGAAAGGTTGAGATAAGAATTTTTGAATTTTACGAGCTCGAAGAACGAGTAATTTGTCGTCATCAGACAATTCATCCATTCCTAAAATCGCGATAATATCTTGTAAATCTTTATATTTTTGAAGAACTCTTTGAACTTCTCGGGAAACTTCATAATGATCTTTTCCGACGATTCCTGGATCTAAAATAGTAGAAGTTGAATCGAGGGGATCAACTGCAGGATAAATTCCAAGTTCTGAAAGAGATCGGTTTAGAGCAACTGTAGAATCGAGGTGAGTGAAGGTTGTTGCTGGAGCAGGATCAGTGAAGTCATCAGCTGGAACATAAACAGCTTGAACAGAAGTAATTGAACCATTTTTTGTGGAAGTAATTCTTTCCTGTAGAAGACCCATCTCGGTAGCCAGGGTAGGTTGATAACCAACAGCCGATGGCATTCGTCCCAATAAAGCTGACATCTCCGAACCAGCTTGAGTAAAACGGAAAATATTGTCTATAAATAGCAATAAATCTTTCTTCTCAACATCTCTGAAATATTCAGCCATAGTTAAAGCTGAAAATGCAACACGTGCTCTTGCGCCTGGTGGTTCATTCATTTGCCCAAAAACAAGCGAGGTTTTATCTAGCACCCCAGATTCTTTCATTTCATGATACAAGTCATTTCCTTCCCTAGTTCTTTCTCCTACTCCTGCAAAAATTGAATAACCACCATGGTTTTGAGCAATGTTGTGAATCAATTCTTGGATTACAACTGTTTTTCCCACACCAGCTCCTCCAAATAAACCAACCTTACCTCCCTTTAAGAATGGGCATATTAAATCAATAACCTTAATACCTGTTTCTAATATTTCTGTTTCAGTTGATTGTTCTTCAAATTTTGGCGCTTCACGATGAATAGGTCTTCGTTCTTGAGCCGTAAAAGGCATTTTATCAATTGGATTACCATTAAGATCAAACATTCTACCTAAAACATTTTGACCAACAGGAACAGTAATTGGTTCCCCTGTGTCTAAAACATCCTGATCTCTTTTAAGACCATCTGTGGATGACATTGCGATTGTGCGAACCTCATTTAATCCAACATGTTGGTTTACTTCTAAAACAATTTTTTGACCGTTTTCACTTTCAACTGTTAGAGCATTGTAAATATTGGGAAGATTTTGATCAAATCTAACATCTACAACTGGACCAATAATTTGTGTAATTTTTCCTTTATTCATATTTATAATTTATAATTAATTTGTGTTCAATGCTTCTGCTCCACCGATAATCTCAGCGACCTCCTGAGTGATACCAGCTTGACGTGC
>CAYSSZ010000015.1:0-1510 GCA_964434095.1 uncultured Candidatus Saccharibacteria bacterium
TGATTAGTGATTAGTGATTAGTGATTAGTGATTAGTGATTAGTGATTAGTGATTATTACTATTCACTAATAACTAGAAACTATCAACTAATTATGATAATAATATAAAAACAATTTTAGTCAACTTTCGATATATCTTCTTTATTTTCAGTCTTTACTTCTACATCAGTTGAGCTTTTAGGAGGATCAATCTTTAAAACTGAAAAACCATTGTCGAATTTCTTGAGAAGAGATACTTCAAATATTTTTTTATTTAGCTCAACATTATATATTGAATCATTTGTCAAAATATTTGAATCAATCAAAATAAGACCAATATCAGAAATAATTACTCCCTGACCCAAAGCTTTGGGCTCCTTTTTATTTTCTTCTTCTGTATTAGAAGTTGTCGCTACTTCTTCTTTTAATTGACCGAGAGCATAAACTGAAATTAAAGAATTGCCGTCACCATATACAGGTACAGTATTTTCTTTTTGTTCAATAGGGACTTTTACTTCTTTAACAACTGGGGGAGCTTGGACGGTAGTAACCTTCTCAATTGTTCTCTCAATAACATTATTGATCGTCTGTGGAATATCTTTCGGCATTTGCTTCATCAGAGAAACTGTGACAATAGCTGAAGCAATCGAAACAACAAAAGTAATCAATAAAGTTAATAATATAAGCTGTGTTTTATTTAATTCTTTGATATCCATGATTCTATTATATCATATAAGTCAATCTAATTTCCACTGACGATATTTTTTAAGTATTTTTTGAAGAGACAAAATTAAATAATCTATATCTTTTTTTTGCGTCTGTCTGCCGAGTGAAATTCGTATAGATCCTTCTTCTTCATTTAATTTTTCACCAATAGCTTTTCTTATGGCATTTAAGACATAAGAAACTTCCCCGCTTTCGCTGTGGCAAGCACTTT
Organism: uncultured Candidatus Saccharibacteria bacterium; assembly: GCA_964434095.1. GTDB lineage: Bacteria > Patescibacteriota > Minisyncoccia > Phycocordibacterales > UBA9973 > UBA8515. The sequence goes on from CAYSSZ010000015.1 coordinate 916, forward strand.
TTTCCGAAACATAAATTCCGAAAGCATCGAGTTCAATAACTAACAATTCACTCTTTATACCTAAAATTGAAATATTAATATTGTTTGGCAAGCGATTAATTGGATCACCATTTAAACTAATTTTATATTCCATTTTTTCATTAAGTTTAAGTAACTTATCAATAGCATAATCTCTTAACTTTACTAGTCTTTCTATTTCTTTCTTTTTTATTTTTTCAGTTATTTCAAGTGCTTCGGCTAATCCGACGATATTGGCTAAATTTTCTGTCCCCGATCGCAAGCCAAACTCTTGCCCACCCCCTTCGTAAATCGGTGATAAATTTATTCCTCTTTTTTTATACAAAACACCAATACCTTTCGGACCATATATTTTTGAACTATTAAAACACAAAAGATCAACTCCTAGTCGATCCATATTTTCAATTTCTAAATAATTCATTGCCTGACAAGCATCAGTGTGAAAAAATGGAAAAGAAGCAATTTTATCTCGTAAAAAATTTTCCTCAGAAATGCCTAGCGAGCGCGACGGCGCGCCTAGCCCGTGCCGGGACGGCCAAGGGAGCTCGAGGAATTTTTCAGCAGAAAAATATCCGTG
>CAYSSZ010000015.1:1610-13815 GCA_964434095.1 uncultured Candidatus Saccharibacteria bacterium
TCCAAATATACATCTCTCAGCTCCCCTTTTCTTCTTTTTTTCATAATTTTCTCTCTTGGCATAATTTTAATATAGCACTGACGATAAAATTTTAAAATAGGATTATGAATTTTCTATTTGTAAAAAATGCTTTGGTAGTATATACTAGTTTTAGCTATGAATCCACAAATTTTATTTTACATTTTGTCTATTATCAGCATTATCCTACTAGTATGGATAATGCATCTTGAACGTCGCTTAAAAAAAGTATTTCAAGGAACAAAAGCTAAAGATTTAGAGGGCGTCATGGTTGAATTAAATAATAAAATTGTTTATTTAAAAAAAGACCAAGATGAAATATCAAAACATTTAAAAACTGTTGATGGACGTTTAAATAAATCGATTCGACAAGTGGAAACAATTAGATTTAATCCATTTATAGATGCTGGTAGCAATCAAAGTTTTGCTATATCTTTTTTAAATGATGAAGGTGATGGAGTTGTCATCTCTAGCCTTTATGCTAGAGATAGAATGAGTATTTTTGCCAAACCGATCGAAAATGGTAAATCAAAATTTGAACTTTCCAATGAAGAGAAAGAGGTATTGGAAAAAACTTTAAAAAAGGAAGAAAAATAAATAAACTCTATTACGTAGAAAGTAGATAAAGGTTTTTCTTTTTTTATATCTATTATGAATAATAACAAACAAGAGAATAATACTCCGGTAAAAAGTGTTGTGCGTCCCCCTGTTGTCGTAGTCATGGGTCATGTTGACCACGGTAAATCTACTTTACTTGATTATATTAGAAAAACTAATGTAGTTTCAGGAGAAATTGGAGGTATTACTCAATGTATTAGTGCCTATGAAGTATCACACAAAGACGAATCTGGGAAGAAAAGACTGATTACATTTTTAGACACTCCTGGACATGAAGCTTTTTCAAGAATCAGAACTCGAGGTGCACAAGCTGCCGATATTGCTATTTTGGTTGTATCAGCCGAAGACTCAGTTAAAACTCAAACACTGGAAGCTTTTCACTCTATCAAAGATAGTGGTATCCCCTATATTGTCGCTATTAATAAAATTGATAAACAAAATGTTAATATTGATAAAGTAAAAAATGATTTATTAGAAGAGGGTATATATTTGGAAGGAATGGGTGGCGATATACCTTTTGTTTTAATATCTGCTAAAACTGGACAAGGAATTCCTGAGCTCTTAGATTTAATAGTACTATTAGCAGATTTAGAAAATTTTACCGGAGATCCTAATTTAAACGCAGAAGGTATTGTCATCGAAGCAAATTGTGAACCAAAGCGAGGTATTTCAGCAGTATGTTTAATTAAAAACGGAACCCTGAAATCAGGCATGTTTGTCATTGCAAATGACGCCATAGCAACTACGAGAATAATGGAAAATTTTTTGAATCAATCAGTGCATGAAATATCTTTTTCATCGCCAGTAATATTATATGGTTTTAATAAACTTCCAGAAGTTGGAAGTACCTTTACTTCCTTTAACTCAAAAAAAGATGCTGAAAAGCATATTATTCAAATGAATTATCCTTGTTCAAGCCATAAATTAGATTCTTCCCAAATTGCTGAAAACTGCAAAATTGTTCCAATCATTGTGAAATCCGATTTAGTAGGATCAGGTGAAGCTATCGAGAAAGAAATTGAAAAATTAAATGATCAGGATCTATTTTTTAAGGTAATAGATAAGGGGGTAGGAGCAATAAATGAATCTGATTTAAAAATGGCTAGTATAAATAAAGACAGTATTATTGTTGGATTCAAGACAAAAATTGATAATGGGGCTAAAGACTTAAATGAATCATTAAAAGTTCATGTTGAACTCTTTGATATAATATACAAGCTGACTGATTGGCTGAAAGAACTTAAAGAAGAACGACGACCACGTCAAGAAACAATAGAAATAACTGGAACACTAAAAGTTCTAAAAACTTTCGGGCAAACAAAAAATAAACAAATAGTTGGGGGGAAAGTCGTGTCAGGCCGTATATCAAATGGAGCTAATATAAAAATAATTAGACGTAGTACTGAAATTGGCACAGGTAAAATTGTAGAATTACAGACAAACAAAATTAAAGCCAAAGAAATATTGGAAGGGTCAGATTGTGGCATTCAAGTAGAATCAAAAATTGATATTGCTGAGGGTGATGCCTTGGAAGCATTCATTATGGTAATTAATTAATAAAAAAGTACTGATGTCTAATTTTAGAAAAGAAAAAATCGAAGATAGAATAAAAGAGTTATCTGCTATATTTATAGAGAAGGGATCCAATATGTCATCGTTAATTACTGTTACAAATATTGATTTATCTGAAAATTTAAAAAACGCCACTATTTTAATAAGTGTTATCCCAACTGAAAAAGAAATGGTTGCTTTGTCGTATGTTAAAAGAAATTTAGGAGAACTAAGAAAAGAGTTAATTAAAAAATTAAAAATTAACCCAGTCCCCTTTCTTAATGTACAAATAGACAAAGGTGAAAAAAATCGTCAAAAAATTGACGAATTACTCACAAAAAGATAGGATAAAGCATAGAGAAAATTTTCGCCAAATAGCTTTTCTCGAAATGCACACATAATTTTCTGTTGAAAATTTGCTCTGCTCGGCTCAGTCAGCCTGCGCAAGGCATTTCTCAAAAACTATTTTGCTACAATTTTAGATGGCCTAGTCGCCAAGTGGTAAGGCAAGAGTCTGCAAAACTCTTATACGGCGGTTCGATTCCGCCCTAGGCCTCTATAATATCTTATATAATAGAATTTAGATAAATAAAAATGACGAGTTTTACTCGTCTTTTTTATGATTAAACAAATTTATAATCAGGAAATAAAAATATAATTATTCCAGCCAAGCTAATTGTTCCCATAGTATACGATGCCAAGCTAAAATTAATTATTGAAACCAAAAGGTTCAGGACAATTGTCACGAATATGACAATTTGGACATCTTCGTCCTTTTTTTTCTTGTAAAAAATGATTCTATAAAAAACAAAAAGGACGACGCAAAAAATCAAGCTTACATGAAAAGGTTCCATATTTTTAAATTTTAATTATTTCCATAAGTATATAATAAATCATGCATTTGTCAAATGCAAGTTTTTTACAAATTGGTTTTTTAGCACGAAAAAATTTGTGCTGGAGAGAAGAATTGGTCACTAGTATTTTTCTACTGAAAAATCTTGCGACCCCGCCTCGCGCCGTCGCGCTCCGGCTTTCAAGTCTTCTATACACACTTCGTGTGCTGGGGAGAAGACTTGAACTTCCATGGAATTTCTTCCGCTTGCTCCTAAGGCAAGTGCGTCTACCAATTTCGCCACCCCAGCAATATATCCTATTAGTTAAACACTATTACTTTAACAAATATAATACTTCATTGCAATTTTGACCCAAATAAGGTAGTATTTGAACTATGAAGATTATTGCTAACTATCTTCCATACTTACAAATTATACTGTCAATCATAATGATTGCAGCTATTTTATTACAACAATCAAGTGCCGGTTTAGGAGGGGCATTGGGTGGTGGTGACGGAGATGGCTTATATCACACGAGGCGCGGATTTGAGAAATTTTTGTTTACAACAACGATTGTAGTTAGTGTGCTTTTTGCAGTATCTGCCCTATTGATCGTACTCATTAAACAGTAAACAATTAAAATTTGTTTGCTATACTTTATAATCTATTTATGCGTAATTTTATTTTATTTATAAAAAATTTTCATTTTTATAAAAAAAAAGAACTCCAAACTGCCCTCACTTCATTCTCAAAAAAACAAATCATCGTTTTTTTGATTCTTTTATTTGTAGCAGGATATGCCTGTTTATCAATGTTATCAGAAATTAATAATAAATTATCAATAAATGTTCCGACGAGCGGTGGTACAATAAATGAGGGAGTTATTGGAATGCCAACCTTAATAAATCCTGTTCTTGCGATTTCTGACGCTGATAAAGATTTAACTTCCGTCGTTTACTCAGGTTTAATGAAAAAAATGCCAGATGGTACACTGATAAATGATTTAGCCGAAAATTATAGTATCTCTCCTGATAATTTAACATACAATTTTACTCTAAAAAGTAATGCAGTTTTTCACAATGGAGATAAAATAACTGCTGACGACATAATTTTTACCATTGAAAAAATAAAAAATCCCGTAATTAAAAGTCCTAAAAAATCAAAATGGGAAGGTGTCTCAGTGAGTAAGATTGATGAATTAAATGTTTCTTTTACGTTAAGTCAGCCATTTATTTCTTTTATGGATAATATGACTGTTGGGATTCTTCCTCAAAAGTTATGGAAGAATGTTAACGATTTAGAATTTGGTATCTCTCCTCTAAATATTAAAGCTGTTGGATCAGGACCATTTCAAATTGAAAAAGTTGCTAAAAATAAAGATGGTATACCAGTTAAATACACCTTGGAAAGATTTAATAAATATATTTTGGGTAAATCTTATCTTAAGCGTCTAAATATTATTTCATATGCTAATGAAAAAGATTTAATCAAGGCATTAATTTCTGGAAACATCAATCAAGCAAGTGGAATAAGTCCAAACAACATAGATCAATTAAGTGACGCCAAATTTAAGATAAACACCGCACTTCTACCAAGAATCTTCAGTCTTTTTGTAAATACTAATAAAAATAAAATTTTTACTGATTCAAGTGTTATAAGGGCTATTGATCTAGCTTTAGATAGACAAGACATTATTAACCAGGTTCTAGGAGGATATGGAGTCGCAATACATAATCCTATATCAGAAATAATACTAAAAAAAATAGATACATCTAATGAGGTTAATTTTTCAACTGACGAAGCTATAGCTCTTTTAGAAAAAAATGGTTGGATTTTAGGAGAAGATGGCATTAGATATAAAACTGAAACAAAAAAAACTTCTAAGGAAAAAGAGGAAGCCCCAGCACAAAGACTTTCATTTTCTATTACAACTGGAGATACCCCTGAATTAAGAATGGTCACATCTATAATAAAAGAGCAATTAAGTAAAATAGGTATTGAAATTAATATCGACAAAGTCTATGAAACTGGACAATTAAATCAGGTTATCAAGGATCGAGATTATGAGGCATTATTCTTTGGACAAATTGTTAACCATGAATCTGATCTTTATTCTTTCTGGCATTCTTCTCAAAGAAACCACCCTGGTCTTAATATTGCTATGTTCGGAAATGTAAAAATTGATAATCTTTTAGAAACAATCCAAAAAACTGGAGACCCAGAAATCCGCAAAGAAAAATATGAGCAATTAATAAAAGAATTCGATGAAAATATTCCAGCTATATTTATATATTCCCCTAAATATCTTTATATTACATCAAATAATTTATATGGTGTAAATTTAGAAAGAATAGTTAGTCCTTCAGACAGATTTTCAAATATCAATAATTGGTACACTGAGGAAGATAAAGTTTGGAAAATATTTAGTAAATACTCAGTAAATAATAATTAAAATAAATCTATATGGAACCAAAAAATAAAAATATTCAAAATAATAAAAGAAATAATCGAACTTATTTTCGAAGCACTCAGACAACAAGAGTATCTTATAAGGAAAATGAGATCGGTAAGAAAAATAATTTGATAAAATACGATCATCCAAGGATAAATAATCAAAATCTAAACCCAGAAACAAAAAATTCTTTATTAACAAAAAGAAAAAGTAGTTATCAATATAGCAAATTGAAAACCAGAAAAAATGTCAACTCAAACCCTAATAGAGAAATCTCCAATAAGTCAACTTCTTCGTTAAAAATAAAAAATAATTTAATTGCTGATCCAGAAAAAGGAGTTATCAGAATTATTCCGCTTGGCGGGGTAGAAGAAATCGGTAAAAATATGACAGCTGTTGAATTTGGAGAAGATATAATCATAATAGATGCTGGTATGCAATTTAAAACAGAAGACACTCCCGGTATTGATTATATTATTCCAAATACTACATATTTAGAAGAAAGAAAGAATAAAATTAGAGCAATGCTCGTAACCCATGGGCATCTAGACCATATTGGGGGTATTCCTCTTGTTCTTGATCGGATCGGTAATCCACCAATTTATGCCAGAAATTTAACTTCTTTATTAATAAAAAAAAGACAGGAAGAATTTCCTCATCTTCCTTCAATAAATTTAAATGTAGTTGAAAATAATTCCATTATTTATGCAGGAAATATTAGAATAAGATTTTTCGGAGTAACTCATACTATTCCTGATTCAATGGGTATTATTATTGAAACGCCCTATGGGTCAATAATTACTCCTGGTGATTATAAATTAGATCAAGTTGACGGCAATGTTAGTGAGGAAGAAGAAAAAGAGTATTCATTTTTTGATAAAGAAAATGTCCTTTTGTTATTAACCGATTCAACTAATATTGAAAATGAGGGATATGCTATTCCAGAAATAAAAGTTCATGAGGGGCTAGAAAAATTAATTAAGCAAACTAACGGCCGAATAATAATTGCTGCTTTTGCTTCACACATAACGCGTCTCGTAAAAATAGTTGAAATAGCTGAATCTCTTAATAAAAAAGTTGCTCTCGATGGGAGATCTCTTAAAACAAACATGGAAGTAAGCCAACTGGCAGGATTATTTACTCCTAAAAAAGGCACTATCATTCCAGTAGAGGAGGTTGATAATTATCCACCCAACAAGGTTATTATATTAATGACTGGAGCTCAGGGAGAAGAATTTGCGGCTTTAAATCGTGCCGCCAATAAGACACATAAAAAATTTAGCATTAGAAAGGGTGATACAATAATTTTATCTGCTTCAATCGTTCCGGGGAATGAAATGTCAGTCCAACACCTCAAAGACAATTTAACTAGACATGGGGTAAGGATAATTAGTTATAGAACATCTGAAGACTATATTCATGCAACTGGTCATGGCAACCAAGAGGATATTGCTTGGCTACATAGAAAGACTCATCCAAAGTTTTTCATCCCAATTCATGGTTGGCATTCAATGTTAGTTAAACACAAAGAGTTTGCTATGTCACTTGGCATGTCTGAAGAAAATATAGTTGTTCCTGATAATGGTTCAATTATTGAAATTATAGATAATGGAAATAAAATAATTCAGCGTAAAGAGAAAGCTCCAGCTGGACCCATGATGGTTGATGGATTTTCAGTTGGTGATGAACAAGATGTTGTTATTAGAGACAGAGTGATGCTAGCTCAGGATGGAATGTTTGTTTTAATAGCCACGATTGATTCTCAAAATGGTAAACTTAGAAAATCACCAGATATTATTTCAAGAGGTTTTATATATTTAAAAGAAAATCAAGAATTGTTAAGACAGGTTAGATTAATAATCAAAAAAACAATAGAAGATGACACAAAAGGTATTAATCCTATAAACTTTGATATTATTAAATCTAATTTAGGAGATAATATTTCTAAATTCCTTTATCAAAAAACTGCAAAAAGACCGTTGGTCATTCCTGTCTTATTAAGCGTTTAGCAAGAACTTGTCCCGTACTAAATTTTTGATTAGTAGGGATTAATGATTATTATTAAGAAATTAAAATCTAGTATCGGGATGAATAATAAAATAAAAAATATATATTTTTTGTCATTTTTGTTTACATTACATACGGCCGTAGCGGCTTACATAAACTCAAGTTTTCTTACCAACATAATCAAAGAAGATTATGTTGGGTTACTTTATACAGCTTCTTCTTTATTAATTATTATTATTTTATCTAGAAGCTCAGTAATTCTAAAAAACTTTGGTAATAAAAAACTAACCTTTGCTTTTCTTGGGGCAAACATGCTAGCTCTTCTTGGTCTTGCTTTAACAAAAAATCCTTATATTATAATGGGTTCATTTGTTGTATTTATGACAACTAACACACTAGTTTTTTATTGTATAGATATATTTATTGAACACTTTAGTAAAGATAATAAAACAGGTTTAATACGAGGTCTTTATCTAACGATTGTTAATATGGCTTATTTATTGTCTCCCCTTTTAGCTGCTTATCTTATAGCAAAAGGTAACTACAAAGCCATTTATATTTTTGCTTTTATCTTGTCTTTCATTATGGCAATCGGTTTAGTTTTTTATACTAAGCATTTCAAAGATAAAAAATACGAGAAAGGCTCAATTATTGATGCTTTAAAAAATTTACGAAAACAAAAAGATGTTTACCCAATTGTTATTATTAATTTTCTCTTACAATTTTTTTATGCTTGGATGGTTGTATATACTCCAATATATTTACATCAACACCTCGGTTTTAATTGGAATCAAATTGGTTTAATCTTTTCGATTATGCTTATTCCTTTTGTTATTTTCGGTTTACCAATCGGTGTACTCGTCGATAAATATAAAGTCAATAGAAAAATATTACTTTGTATCGGATTTTTTACTATTGGAGTAGCAACTTCTCTTATGGCTTTTATTTCCTCTTTAGATGTCTTAGTTTGGGGCTTAGTGTTATTTGGAACAAGAGTTGGAGCTAGTATTATTGAAACAACATCAGAAATATATTTCTTCGAAAAAATATCAGATAAAAATGTAAATCTAATAAGCATATTTAGAGATATGCTCCCAGTCGCTTATATTTTAGGTCCAATTGTTGCGACAATTATCTTTCTTTTCATTCCTTTCAATGGTTACTTTTTCTTAATCTTAGGAATTATTATGTTTTCTGGATTTTATTATATTTCTCAAATTAAAAATGGCAAAGATAGAATTTCCTATCAGAATAAATAAATACTTGGCTGTAAATAATTATGCCACTCGGAGAGAAGCTGACCTCTTAATAGAAAAAGGGTTGGTTTTTATAAATAATAAAAAGGCAATCCTTGGCGATAAAGTAAATGAAAAAGATAAAGTTACTTTAAAAAACTTTAAAAAAGAATATGTCTATTATGCTTACAATAAACCAATTGGCATTTCAACAAATCCAGAACCGAAAAGTAAAGACATTTTATCAACTACCAAGTTCTCTGAAAAGGTCTTCCCTGTTGGCCGATTAGACAAAGATTCACACGGATTAATACTCCTAACAAATGATGGAAGAATAACCGATAAACTTTTATCACCAAAGTATTTTCATGAAAAAGAATATATAGTAAAAGTTACTCCAAATTTCACTGATAAGTTTTTAAAATTAATGGAGAAAGGTATTAAACTTGATAACTTCACAACAAAGAAATGTAAAGCATTTAGAAAAGATAACTCACAAAATACTTTTCATATAATTTTAACCGAGGGAAAGAAACATCAAATAAGAAGAATGTGTGAAGCTCTACATCATAAAGTAATAAACCTAGAAAGAATAAGAATTATGAACATTGATTTAGGTAATATTAAAGACGGTCAATTTAAAGAAATAGAAGGAGATAAATTAAAAAACTTTTTAGCTTTACTAAACCTTGAAAATAATATATAGATTTATAAAACAAAACTGCCCATAATGGGCAGTTTTGTATATATCTTTTTTGTAACTAAAGAGAATTCTTTAACTTAAATAATTCTAGATACATTTGGTTATAGCAAGCTGGACCAAACACACCATCAATAATTAGATTATTTCTCATTTGCCAATTTTTTACAGCATTATAAGTATTAGATCCATAAATTCCATCAGCGCCAATACCTAAATATTTTTGTAAAACTTTTACATCATCGCCTATCATTCTTGGATTAGTCAATTTAAGAACTCTAATTTTTGATAGTTCATCTGAATTCTCTGAATCAAAATTACTCATATAAGTATTGTAATAATCCAAACCAAAATGACAATTATTATCATTTCTATCAATTGCTCCATCTAGATCATTGTCTATTGCATCTGAACACTGTGGCCATAAAGGACATATCCCATTCAAACAAGTTGTCGGAGTAGTGTTAGATGAAACTTTATTAATACTAAAATAGTTATTTGATTTATCAGCCCCATCGGAATTCAAACAAGATCCTCCGATATGTATCTTGAAATGTTTGCCGTAATCTGCAAACACAATACCTTTAGCTGCCAATTCTCCTATCGTTGGTAAGATAATCTCTTTTGACCCAGCATTTGGAACCGATTGGGCTAGCAAATATGGTAATTGACTTGTCCCATCAGAATTATAAACATACAAATAAATATCTAATCTGTCACTTGAAGTTAATTTGTTAGATGTCCAAGTCACATTAATTTTTTGCCCCTCATTGAATGAAACTTCTTCGTTAGGATAAGTAACAGTCACATATTTCTCGCCCTCATCTTTTTTGTCATTCCTATGACAAGCTCCATCATACGAATCATACCATTCATTACAGGTAAATGTGACGTTTGCTACATTCTTTCCATCGCAATAATATTCTAGTACAGTTCTATTCGTTGGTGAAGAATCATAATATGTTTTAGTAACACCATCCTTAACAACCGTCAATTTACCTTTTTGATAAAATTGTGCCGTGCTATCTGAATCTGTACAAGAATCAGGAGTAGAAGTTGGAATTGAAGAAGTAATTGTAAAAGATTTATTGCTATAATCCACCTTATTGTCATAAAGAGACAATGGTGAAGCAGTCATATCATATGATGCAATCCTAAATCTATAATAATTTCCATTTGGAGTATTAATTGGAATCAACACTTTCTCTTGCCCGTCATTAACTAACTGACTTTTGGTAATTAAAAAAGTGTTTGCATTACTATCATCTTTGCTTCCAACTAAATCAAAACCTATCACTCTGTTGTTTGAATTTTCAGTTTCCCACTCAACTGTAATTTCATCTCCAGCCTTAAAAATCTCCCCACCATTTGGAGATAAAACAGTAATAGTAGGAGAAGTAGTAGGTAAAATTGTAAAGTAGTTATCACTCAAATCCTCCCAATTACTATCAACACACGCTCTATCACTACCTGAAACATTACATATCACTCTTGCTTTATACTGCCCAGAAGATAAAGTTTTTGGGATAGTAGTTGTGTAATATCCATTATGAATATTGATACAAGGAGAAGTACTTGTACACATCATGTTACTATTTAGATAATAATTATTGCCAGTTTTATCCACAAGGGCTATCGTTGCTACACTATCATCTGGAACGTTTAAGGCTTTCCACTCTATCTTAATTTGTTCACCAGCAGTATACGTATTTCCCCCATTTGGTGACAGAACAGTGATTGAAGGAGTGTTTGTTGGAATTAAAGTACACAAAGGAGGATTTGTTGCTCCGTTTATACAAGTACGATGGGCTGATATTGTACAATCTGGATAATTGACAGCTCCGTTTGGACAAGTAACACTGCTCGGTGGAATAGTTGGTACAGGAGAAGTCTCTTTTTGTACACATTCATAAGACATCTTTGTCGAAGGATATTCTCCAATATTTCCGGCAGCTCGCCAGGTATTAATTGTTTCGTTTTTATAATCATCTACTTCTACTGTATTTGGATACCATTTTTTGCAATATGTTAACTTATTTATATTTGCACCTGAAACCCCATCGGGGTCAGTTTCCCATTGACCAGTCTTAGAGTCAACATGCTGATTAACTTTACCCGACCAATACATTATTCTTGGAGTTGTATCAGTTGTTGGAGTTCCTGCTATAGAAACTTGAGTAGTTGAATTAATAACTGAAGCAGTCATCTTGCTTCTTAAGTTATTTATTTGATCTATAAGATCTCCAAGCACAGAAGCTTGTGCTTGGGAGACACCAACAGCAAAAAAACTAAAAACAAACAAACTTAATAAAATTTTTTTCATCCCGTATGAAATAGGACGCGGACTTGTAATAAAATAATCTGCTATTCCTATTTTAAAATTAAATTATTAATAATAATATTCTTATCCCATTTTAGTCGCGTTCGCGATTTCATACGGGATTCATACCTTATTAAACTTTTATTTATAATGATTTGGTAATTCGACAATAATTACCTTTTTTAATACTCCATATATTTTACCATATATTAATACCAAAAACACCCTAATTTAGGGTGTTTTGTGAAAAGATATTTAATCTAATACAGCCTATTTAGCTATATATGGTAATAAACCCATATATCTTGATCTTTTAATTGCTAAAGCCAATTTTCTTTGATTCTTAGCTGTAACGCCTGTACGTCTGCGAGAAAGTATTTTGGCATTCGGACTCAAAAAGCGACGAAGTAAATCGATATCTTTATAATCGATATGTTTTATATTATTTGATGAAAAGTAATCTTGTTTCAT
>CAYSSZ010000016.1:0-12943 GCA_964434095.1 uncultured Candidatus Saccharibacteria bacterium
AAATAGCCAATCTGTTTGGTTCTGCAATAATACTTAGATATTTTTGTAATTTAATGCTTTTATTTATAATCATATCAATCTGCATTGATATTATCATTATTGTAAATATGTGTAAATGTTTATCGTAAATTAGTCACAAAAAACTGTTGCAGATAGAGGTTTCGCCTCTATCTAGCCAATAAATACTAGATAGATCTAGTATTTTTGTTTACGAATTTGGACAAGTATTCTAAATTCTAATTCTTATATCTTTCGATTTCCTTCTTTGCTTTTTTTATAAATTTTCCAAATTTATAATCTTTTTCGTTTTTTTCTACTTCTGTCATTTCATAAAATTCAATCTCTTTTTTTAAATTAATATAATTATTATATTTTCCTACACTTAGTTCTCCGGATTCTAGCGAAGACAAAACCTTGCATCCTGGTTCAGAGATATGAGAACAATCAATAAATTTACATTTTTTAGATAACTCTGTTATTTCATCAAAAATGTTATCAACCCCCTCATTAGTATTTGTCATTCCAACTTCTCTCATTCCTGGATTGTCAATGACAATACCTCCATTTTTTAGAAAATACATTTCTCTGGTTGTTGTTGTGTGCTTTCCTCTATCAGTTTGAAAACTTATATCTTTTGTTTCTATTGCATTTTTTTCAAGTAATTTATTAATAAGAGATGACTTCCCCACTCCGGAAGAACCAAGAAAACAATAAGTTTTTCCTGGTAAGATATAAGATCTTAGATCTTCTAATCCTCTATCATTTAACGCACTTGTTAAAATAACATCAATATTTTTGAATCTACTTTTTATTTGAATCAATTTCGAGTCTAATTCTTCTTGAGAAATTAAATCTATTTTATTTAAAATAATAGTAGACTCTACACCTCCATCATTGGCTATTGCTAAATATCTTTCAAACCGATTTAGATTATAATCTCTACCAAGAGACTCTACTATAAAAGCTACATCAATATTGGTTGCAATAATTTGAACCCCATTTTTATTATTATACTTTTTCTTTACTACTGTTTGTCTTGGTAAAATTTCTTTTATTACAACCCATTCTTTATCTTGTTCCTTAATCGCTACCCAATCTCCCACAGCAGGATAATCTTCCCTAGACTGAGCCCCAAAAATCGTCTTACCAGTTACTTTTGCAAAATATTCACCATCTGAATTTTTTACTCTATATGCACCCTTATGTTCAGCTATAACTCGTGCTACAGAAAATTCCTTCAGCTCTAATTTTTGTCTATTAGATTCGAAATTTTTATTATAGCCAAGATCTTCTAATTTCATAAAAATATTCTATCATAATTTTAAATTTCAAAATAAACATAAAAAATCTTTTTGATATTGAGATTGGGGTTTCGTCTCTATCTGAATTAGATTTTTCTGGAGTCGTAAGCCCAGTGCAACAATACTTGCCTTTGTTTCGGTCGACAAAAAATATCTCCTGCCCTGCAATTATTTTTAATTTGGGTTATATGCCGACGCATAGCTATCCATCTTTTTATCTGTCTTTCATCGTCTTCACTCCTTCTACCCATATAATACCTAGAGTACCATTGAAACCAACCACGAGGATCTTGGGGTTTAATCCAACCCTTAGATTGCCAGACATCAAGTGATTGACTGGCCTCAACACCAAAAAAATTTAACTTTTTATCATGGCCTGATTTTCCAATTGGATGTAATTTAGCTTTAGTAAACCATTCTTTTGGAAATTCTTTCTGACAATCACGCAAATATCTTCCCCCAAAGACTCCTAAATTTAGCATTTGTTTAGGACTAAGATCTGGTTTAAATCTCGGGTCAAAATTTTCTCCAACTGGCTCCGATAATTCATACCGATAACCTCTCTGCATTTTATCGTTGACTAATATAATTTTCTTTTTGAATTTCATAAATTAATTATACTGCGTTAAAAAATAGTTTTCAATTTTTTATATTGTAAAGTCAAGAAAAACAAAAAACCTGCCGAAACAGGTTTTTTGTTGGCAGGTTAAATTCTTTTTAATTCCTTTCTCATTTCTCTAAGTATGGGAATTGGATCGATATCCACCAGTGAATTTACTTCTTTGTGATTAAGATCATAACCTGTTTTGGTTATTCTTAATTCGTCACCAGGACTTTTTTTACTAAATAATTTTATCACCCCAGACATTACATAAGTTCCTCCATTAATTTCAGCAAAAAGATAATGCCAACATCCCCACTTCTGCCCTTCTGGTTTTCCTTGAACCAAACTACTCATGAAATAATCATCTTCTTCCACCCTGTAACTCGCTATATCTTGGACGTTAAATGTGCATAATTTCACGAACATCCGCACCTACTATATCATGCCGTAGCTTTATGCGAAGGATGAGAACGTCATTCAGACTCTGAGAATCTTCAGACTTGAATGAGAAGTTCGACTAAGTATTGTTTTAAATTCTACAAATTAAAATGCTCTTTTATTCTTTGAGCCACAATATTTGGCTCTAAATTTGTATTATCAATTCTTAAATAGTTTTTTTCTTTAACTTCTCCTTCAAAAGAATTAGGTCGGTGCTTTAATAGACTTTCTCTTAATTTTTCACCTGAACCTGCTTCTCCTCTTTTTGATGGCTTATGATTCAACCTATGTTCTGTTTTGTTTCGTCTTATTCTTACTTCAATATCAGACTCAAGTTCTACATAATATATTTCTGCCCCTTTATCTCTAAAGATTTTTGTAAGATCTTCTATATAATCCCAATCGTGTTTATCATCAAAATACCAAACATATGTAAAAATTAAGCCTTCTAAATCACTTGAGGCAACTTCTTTAAAAATTTCCTTCCGAAATAGATCTGAGAGTCTTTTAAATTGAGGAGTTCCATAATTAAAAAAATTTAAAACTAATTCAATACTCATATGATTATGAAATAGCTTAAGACCAGTTATTTTTTCTAACTCTTGACCTACTGTCATCTTTCCTACAGCTTGTGGACCAGTTATGAGTATGAAGTTCATTTTAAAATTATATCACAAAAAGCTAGCTGTTATACTAGCCGTTAATAGAGGCTTGCACTGAGCTTGTTTACAGTGAGCTTGCCGAACTGCCGAAGTGCTCGCTTAGCAGTACGAGTTTCGAACCTTTGATTGGCTAAGGCTATTGGAGATATAGGAACAACATTAAGGGATATTCAACGTTTATTATCATTGGTGTAATTTACCCCTACCCCGGGACACTATATTTATCGTTAATATTGAAATTAATAATATCTTAATATTTATGATAAAATATCAACATGGAAAATAAAGAAAATAATAATATTGCTTTTGTTGATGTACAAAACCTTTATATGGGAACAACTTTGAGCGACAATTCGTGGAAGGTAGACTTATTTAAATTTAGAATATACCTGGAGAAAAAATATGGAGCAAAAGAAGCTTATTATTTCCTTGGATATGTACAAGAAGTAAACCAGGAAATATATTCAGAAATTCAAAAAGCTGGTTTCATTTTAGTATTTAAACAACACAACCCTGCAATGCTTGGAAAAAAGAAAGGTAATGTGGATACAGATATTGTTTTTGAAATAATGAAAAAAATATATAAAAGAAAAGATTTTGATAAAATTATTTTAGTTTCAGGGGATGGAGATTATAAATTACTAGTAGACTTTTTAATAGAAGAAAATAAATTTAAAAAAATATTATTTCCAAATAGAAGATACAGATCTTCTCTGTATAAGGAACTCTCTAATAATTACTTTACTTACTTAGATGATAAAGATATAAAAAATAAAATCTCCTAATTTAGACAAAAAGAAAAGGGTGCCTTAGGTAGTTAACCGTTCGGACCCCTTTTCGTATTTATGTCGGTATTATACCGCAATAAACATTAAAAAGTCAATACTTACCGTAAGGATTGATCCGCACCTCATTCAGAAAAATGACCTACTGTATGGGACGTCGTTCAGACTCTCTCAGGCCTGAGGACTCGGGACAAACGTCTGAGAGTCTTCAGACTCGAATGAGATGTTCGAAACAGTTTGATAAAAACAAAGGCCTCATCTGATTAAATGAGACCTAGTGGTTAAGTGAAATTTAGACCCCCACCTTCAGGAAACCCGTTTTTTTTCTAAATGTGGATCTCTGAAGGTTAATCCGCGTTCTCCGCAAAAGTTTTTGAGAAAATTGTAAAATTTTTGTTCATCATTTTCCCAAACTTTTACTTCAACATGCCAACCATTTGGATGATTGTAGTAGTTTTGAACTGTGACAACTCTTGTACCTCCTTCCATAAGGTCTTCTAAGGCAAAAGTGCAACCATATTCCTTCATAAATTCCCAAACAAATTCTTCGGGAATAGTCACTTCCAATAGAATGTGACGCATATACACAATTACATCAGACTCTGTCATAGTAATATATTTTAGTTAAACAATTTTTTCTTTACAATATTCCTAATTACCTTGGTTGTCAAACACAAAGCCAGCAAGCCTATGCTTACCGTATGCAGAGCTCGCTTGGAAGGATAACTTAGCCTGCCCGTACTCTGGCGGGAACTATTAAATGGGAAGAGGTGTTCCTCTTTTCCTTCGGTTCCTTTGCAACAAATTAATCAATTAATAGGGGGACGATGTTTGAGTGAGTATAATTAACGAATATTCTCTCTCATTCTAACTGCCAACATCCAAAGTTTTTGAGAATCTTCATCAAGTGCACGAAGTGCTGTTTTTAACTCTCTGCTTTTTTCTTCTAATTCTTTATCCTGCATTTCTATTGGTAATTTGCTTACACTTTCAGAAACTGTATTGCCAAACATTTTAGCACCAAAAGAAAGCTTTTCTAAATTGCTAGGATCTTCTCTGATTTGACCACCAGATTGCATAATACGAAATTCTTGGAAAGAACTTTTTAACCTATTAACATTATCAATAATTTCTTGTAAAGAATTTTTATTAATTTTTGATTCAAAATTGCCCAGATTTTTTATTTGCCAAACCATTCTCTGAAAATCATCATTACTCTGTATTGGGGTAAGGTGATTTTGTTGTCTTTCGTATAGAGCATCCAGCATTATTTTTGACTGATTAGAAATTTCTTCCAAAACTGTTTTCACATTTCTTTCAAATCTTTGTGTTTCTTCTGATTTCTCTTCGTTTTGTGCTTCTGGTTTCTTGCTGTCTTCTTGATTGTTTTCATCTAAAATATCTGTTCTGTGTTGTTCTTTCTCTTCACTTAATTTTTTAATTCCCAAAGATTCATCATATTCCCGTTTTTTCTGTTCTTGCTGCTTATTTTTAAGCTCAATAATTTTATCCCGAAAACCATAAGTATTGGGAAGATATGAGGAATCCATTTTATCGTTTATAAAAAGATATATACCATCTTTCAATTCTTTTGAAGTGTAAAATTTCTGGGATCCTTGAATACCAGAGATTTTATCAAGCTCTCTGTAAAGCTGGGAAAAAGTTTTTGTTCCTTTCAAACGTTCTTCAGTGATATCAATAATTTCTCCTTTTTCATTTACAATTGTACTTGAAAGTTGAGAATCCAAAAATTTTTCCTTACGTTTTTGAGAAGCTTCGGGAGAAAAATCCAAATTGAAAGGTTTTTTCTTTGTTTCTTGATAAAACTTACGTAATTCATCACTCTTCTTTTTGCTGCTATCTTCTTGATTGTTTTCATCTAAAATATCAGCGTTTTCAATAATTTCTGTTTTTCCTTCTGATTTTTTCTCTAATTTCAAACCAGTTCCGCCACTGACTTCTTTTCCACCAGTTTTAGCATAATCTTCAATTACAGCACAAGCATTATTAAAAGCTTCGACATCAAAGCTGCCAAATTTTTCGTTTAGTTCCCTGGACAACTCGTGTGTATTCACTTCGCCGTGCGTCAAAAGTTTTTCTAATACGGCAATTTTATAATTTGTATCGGCAAAAAATTCAGGTGCTTTATAAGGATCTTTTTTCATTTGAGCACCAAGTCTTTCCTTATATTCTGATAACTTTCCTTGGAGGGCTTTTGCAATATTAATATCTTCAGGAAAATTTATTTTTGGACCTTCTTTATTTTCCAGGTTTTCGCTTTTGTCTTTTTCCGTTTCTTTTCTTACTTCTTTATTTTTTTTGTATACTTCTTGTTTTTTACTTTCTAGTACTTCATTTGACCCCTCATCTTCATTTACTTGAGAAATTTGAGCATCATTTGTTTTCTTAATAATATCTTCTTTTTCTTGAGCTAATTTCAATTTTTCTTCAGCTTTTCTATATCTTTCTTCCATTTCTTGTGGAATCTTCTCTTCGGGATTTTCTTCTGTAAATTTTTTAAATTCTGCAAAAATAGCTTGCTCTTCTTCTCTTGCTTTTTCTAATTCTGTTTTTTCTTTTTTCACAACAGCATTACTAAGAATACCTTCCATCACATCACCAATCATTTGCAGTTCTGTTTGATTAAATCGGACTGGTTTTCCTTCTCCAATAAAGTTAAGTTCTTTGTATCGCTTTCGACCGTATTCAGATTTAAAACTATCTTCTGAAAGATTAATAATCCCTCTTGTTTCCTGAATCTTTTTGTTTAACATTTTTAGATCATCTTTAATTGCATCATATTCTTCTTGCGTCATTTCAGTAGTTTCTTGAGAATTTAATTCTTTTGTTTCATTTTCTTCTGGTGTCTGATGTTTTTCCTTCTCTTGAATCTTTGTTTCTATATCTAATCTTTCTTGATTCAATTTTTCCAAACTATCTTTTTGTGATTGTATTGATGGAGGAATTTCATCGTTTGGTGGTAATCCAAAACTATCTCTTATATTGTTAATACTATTATTTGTTGTCTCAATATCTTTTTCTTTCTTAGAAATCTCTGTATTTATTTCTGAGATACGTAGAGAATCATCTTTTTCCTTGAAACTATTATTTTCTTGATTTTGCTCAATTTTTTCTTGTTGTTGTTTTATTCCTTCAGGAGTAAGATTTTTGAGTATTTCATTATTTTCCATACTTATCATTATACCTTATGTTCGAACTTCTGAAAAGTTAGGAAAAATAACCCCTGCCTGCGCAGACAGGATTATAAAATATGGTTTAAAATTTTGCTCGCTTGGCAGTACAAGTTTCGAACCTTTGATTGAGCTAAAGCTATTGGAGATATAGAAATAGCCATGAATGATATTCGGCATTTACTATCGTTAGTCTAATTTACCCCTTATTCTATAATTATCTAGTTTTTCAATATTTATGTTAAAATATCAATATGAAAGATGAGAATAATTTTGCTTTTATAGATGGAGCCAATTTACATTGCGGAATGGATACCCTAGGTTGGAAATTAGATTATAGAAAATTTAGGGTTTGGCTAACAGATAAATATTCCGTCACTAGAGCATATCTTTTTCTTGGTAATATTCCTAAATTTGGGAAACTATATACCCATCTTCAAGAATGTGGTTATACTCTCGTTTTTAAAGAAGTAGTATATGATGGAGATGGAAAACCGAAAGGTAATTGTGATGCTGATTTAGTGTTAAAAGCTACACAAGAATATTATGAAAATCAGTATAACCAAGCAATCATTGTATCCAGTGATGGAGATTATTCGTCTTTAGTGTCTTTTTTAGTAAGTAAAAATAAATTAAAAATTATTCTTTCTCCTGCCAACGAAAGAAAATGTTCTATTTTACTAAAAAGAACTGGTGCTAAAATTTCATATATCAATGATCAACGCTCAAATATTGAGCTAAAATAAAAAGAAAAAGCCCCCGATGGAGACGAACTCCATAAGGGTCTTTTTCGTAGTTATGCAGGTATTATATCGTAAACGATATTAAAAAGTCAATACTTACAGTAAGTAGAGCTCCCTGCCCGCAATGCTAAAGCATAGCTTTTGCAAGCGGGCGCACCTCATTCAGCAGAATGACCTACTGGGTGGCCATTCGGCTCTGAGAGCTCTTCTGAGTCTGAGACTCATCAGAGTCGAATGACCTCAGGCTCGAATGAGGACGATGCATGCCCCGTAGTCAGCTATGCTGTATTACTGGGGTTCAAACCTATCTATATAATAAATAATTTTACTTAACCTCAATCCATGAATTATTTCCCCAACTATCAATATTTAATTTATATCTTATAACTCCAGTGACTTTTTCATCATAATTATCTAGCTTGGTTTTTTCAAATTCAATTTCAGTATTACTCAACCACCTTGCACTAGACGGACCCCAATCAATATTAGGACTACTCTTATATTCAATATAAAAATTATCGTCTTTACGATTTAGAATTTGGAATCCATTTGCTGTAAATCCAGATATTAAATCAATATTATAGGAAACAACTCTTTGTTTGTCTGGAGAAATAAGTATTTTACTAGATGCAACAGGAACTTGATTTCCGTTTATTTTATTTACCAACAGATAACTTGTTCCACCAGACATTCCAACATAGTAGCCTACATAAACACCATAATAGTTTATTTCTTCATATAATTTGTCATAGTTATAAAAATGACTATAACTAGAACTATTATAGGTAGATTCTGCTGTTTTTGGTTGTGGAACATCTGTTTCTCCTACAACATCAACTATAGTTTTTTCTTTTCCATTATCTAATTTAAGGATGAGCTTATCTCCTTCCCTTCTTGCTAAACCATTTGATTCTTTTATATTCCTATTTTCAAGTTCACTATCAGTCGTAATAATATTTTTTTCTGATATGTCTTCGTATGATGTATCTATTCCTTGATTTTCTTGGAAAACATTATTTTTTGAAAAACCTTTATCAACGATATTGTTTTCAGCTTCTCTAACACAACATATACAAGGACAATTTGGCATACTTCCATCTAAATTTGGTTTGATCTTTCCTATGTTCTTCCAACCAGATTCACAACCTTTCCCTTCTAAATTATTTACTATTTCACCTCCTAATTTTGAGCAACGATTAGATGTAACACCTGAGCTAGTTGTCCAAAGTATAAAGTACAGCAACCCTAAACCTAACACAATAAAAATAATTATTAAAAATATTTTTATTATGATACTCCACCATTTATTTTTTTCCATATTAAAATTATATCACAAAAATCTCGCTATTATACTAGCCGTTAATAGTGCTCTAGCGATCGGGATCTAACTCCTAAATTTTAATTCCTAAAATACTTGATAATTCTAATTTTAAAGATTCATTATCTTTATATAATATTGGAATATATCCAATATCATCTGCACCTTCTAGTGATTTAAGTGTATCGTCTATAAATACGACTTCGTTAGGTTTAACTTCTAATTTATCAAATAGGATTTGAAACATTCCTGGTTGTGGTTTTTGGAGACCTACTTCTGCGGAAATTATTATTCCATCAAAAATATCAATAATTCCGTCATCTTTTAATCTTTGTCTTAATTCTATAGAATTATTACTTAATAATGCTGTCTTATACCCATTACTTCTCAATTCTTTTATGATATCTACTAATTCATTGTTTAGATGATATTTACCCTTATTATATTTCATTAGATCTAATACATGATTTCTAGCTTCTTCCGAATCGTTAAATTTTGAAGTCACTATTTTAAAAACCTCTTCAAAACTAACATTTTGAGTATTGGCTAGATGATTTATTTTAAAATATTCTTTATGCCAATCTTCTTTACTTATATTTAAATATTCACAAATATCAGCAATTAAATCGCTATCATTAATTTTTATTACTCCGCCATAATCAAATGCAATTGCTTTTATCATATTATAGAGGTTCTATCCCTATCCACGTGGACGATAGGGCTCGAACCTATTGTTGCTATATAAATTAATAATATTTTGGAAACTGGGATTTTAACAAATTTTGATACTTTTTAGAATCTCTAGAAACCATTATTTTAATTAGCTATTTTGGTGACGCGGGTCGGTCGCTTTCACCAAATTTATCTGCTCCGCACCTGGGACAATGTTCGAATGAGTTTGAAAAATAAAAAAGAACCTACCAAATGAATGATAGATTCTTAAAATTAGTTTATGGTAAATTACTCAAATGTAATAATACCTGTTCGTTTTTTTGAAGAGTAATAAGCTTTAACAGTTACAAACTCTGGAAGAATATCTCCATCTTTTGCTAACCAATGAGCATCAATTTTCCCTCGTGCTTCTAAAAAGTCTTTTCTTATAGACATTTTTATATTCCACGACTCTCCACTTCCATCTTCAGCTTCAATAGCTTGAATGTAAGTAGAAGGAACATTTTTAATACCATTATCAAATTCTAAACGAAAAGGAACATGTCTTTGTTCAGCACAAAGTCGTAAGCTGTCAAATAATTCTTCTCTTGAAGGACCACTTGCAATTTTAATTGTTTTTTCCATCGTACGATGTTTTTTAAAAGAACTCTTTATGCATTACAGAGGATAAAGATAACTCTGGAGCTGTAAAGCAATCTTTCTGTACAGAAAGAACTCTGAGAAGTATAGCATAATTATGTCTATTTGTCAATGACAAATACCCTTATATAATAAGGTTTAAAATTTTGCTCCGCACCTGGGACGATGTTCGAACAACTATTTTATTTGATCATCCTTAGAAAAAACAAATTCTCTAAATTTTGCAATATCCTCCTTGGAACCTAATATGTGAATCTGTTCTGGATTTCTTACTTTAATTTGAATACCTTCTTTAGTTACGGTAGAATTTTCTATGCTTGCATCGTATTTGTATACAGGGTAACCTTCTGGTGAAAATGAAGGATTATTGTAGCTTCTATATTCCTTATCATAAATTACTTTTTCTTCAGTACTATCTTCTGGTTTGGGCTTTATTAAAGGAGAATGAACATTTAAAAGCACAATGCTAATAACATTTCCATAAACACCTTGTATGGGGGAATATGAAAAATACGTACCAAACATATTATCTCTAAACTTATTAATTTTATTAGGACTACCATGATAAACAATATCCTTTATTTTACTGTCAGAAAATATAGTATCCAAATATTCTGAATATTGTTCTTTTGTTCCAATTTTTTCTAATTCAGGATTTTGCTCAAATAAAAAATCTACCCCTTCCTTTATTAACTTCTGTTCAAGTTTTTTATCCAGGTTTAAATTAGGTTTTAGAAATTCTTCTGTCATTTTTTTATTTTATCATATTTACCCTACCATGTAACTCACTATATCTAGGTAAAAAGAAAACCCGTTAAAAACGAGCTTTCTTAAACTATTAATTACAATAAATTAATCAGTTATTTATTTTTTAATACAAAATCTCCAAAAGCTTCTAGGTCTTCCTTGGGTAAGGTTAATCTTACATCACTTAACCCTATATTTGACCTCACATTATTTACACAAGCTATAGTAGATATTCCATATTGAAATTTTCCAAACTCATCTGGACCACAACCAGACTGATACCCGCCCCAACTAATGGTATTTCCACTTGGAAGAGTAAATCTGTATCCAAGTATTTGTTCTGGTTCGCCGTTTTCTTGTTGTGCTGGAGTTCTATAAAGTTCTGGGGTTATTTCCCAATTTGAATTATAAGTGAGACCAATTTCTGAATTAAAAGTCCAAGAATTATTATTTTCTTGATTTAAAATTTGATTTTCTTCTGGTAAGTTATTTATCAAATTATTTTTTTCTTGTTTAGGTTTATTTAATAAAACATAAACCAAAGCAACTGCTAATAAAATTATAATAGTAACTAACAAAACTGTATTTGTTTTTGATTTGTTTTCCATTCCTGTATTTTATCATATTTACCCCACCCTGTAACTCACTATATAGGGTAGCAACTAGAAACTAGCACCTAGGAGCTAGAAGCTATTCTACCCCACCATCTAACTCACTATATAAAGAAAAAACTAGTTTTCATTTTAATTGAATAACTAGTTTTCCAGGTTTTAGCCATTTTTTAATTCTTTGACCGCTTCAACCATACCCCATATAGCACTAACTGTCGGAACTAATGCAAGCACCATAAATGCTATTCCTACCCACTTAGGCTCTTTAGGATTGTGAGGGTGAATAAACTCCACCATAATTACGAGAACTATAAGCGCCAATCCCATGCAGGTCAAAAGAGAAAAGAGTACTAACCTTCTTTTTGGTCTCTCATTTAATGTTGCCATTTAGATTCAAATTTAAATTTTTCTTTTAGACTACTCTTTGCAGACATTTTGTCAAACTTATTTCCCCACCCTGTAACTCACTATATCTAGGTTCGAACTTCTACAAAGTTACGAAAAATAACCATCGTAAAATATGGTTTAAATTTTTGCTCCGAACATGGGATGATGTTCGGAAGAGTTTGATGGAAAGATAAATGAAAAGCCTATTCTCATTATGAGAATAGGCAATAATACTAATGGATCTTCTTTCTCCGAGTATTCATTTTATCAGCGGTGACATTTGCCCGTCGGAAGGGTTACTGGATCCTATACTCCCTTAGGTTAAATTAGTACTATTTAAACTTATAATAACAAAAAAGAACCCACTTATAAATGGGTTCCTTACTCTCTTAATTGGAGTAGTTTCTTATTGTTCAAAATAGCTTTTATTCTTCGCTGTGCTTCTTCTGTAAGTCTATAAACTTGGGTCTCGTGTCCTTTTTCATTATTTCCGCTATCAAATTCTATTATTCCATTTTCTTCCAAACAGAAAATTTCATCTTCACTAACAGAAAGTTCATTTCTGCTTTGACCTAAGAATAGATAGCATTCACCACGACCAATGTTTATAACGGCTTCAGCATTTTGCCCATACATACAAGCTACAATATGAACTATCCGTTCCATATCTAACATAGCTAAAAGTTTTTATTGATCAACTAATCCACCTCGATAGTTAGCCTCATAAATAACTTTCCCTTTATAGAAAATCATTTCTAGTCCAGAAAAACTATTTACATTACCACTATAGATATTTGTATACTTATATTCATCTTCTTCAAACTTGATGTCTCCTCTGTATGGGG
>CAYSSZ010000017.1:0-1890 GCA_964434095.1 uncultured Candidatus Saccharibacteria bacterium
ATACTTGTGATTTTGATGTTGGTATAGTTGTATTTTTTTCAACAAGTTTAGTGGCAACTCCACCCAATGTTTCAATTCCTAATGAAAGTGGAATAACATCTAATAGCAATACATCTCTCACATCTCCCTGCATGACTCCAGCTTGAACTGCTGCTCCAAGTGCCACAACCTCATCTGGATTTATTGACCGATTTGGTTCTTTTCCAAATAATTTTTTGACCGCTTCAATAATAGCCGGCATTCTTGTCTGCCCACCAACTAAAATAACTTCATCTATTTCATTAATCTTAAATGGAGAAGCTTCAATAGCACGCTTTGTTATTTCTATCGATCGATTAATATATTCTTCGGCAAGAGATTCTAAGGTTGATCGAGACATTTTAAGTAATAAATGTTTTGGTCCAGTTGCATCAGAGGTTATAAATGGAATATTTATTTCAGCTTCTATTGTTGTAGAGAGTTCATGCTTAGCTTTTTCAGCTGCTTCTTTTAATCTTTGAAGAGCTAGCACATCTTTAGTTACATCAATTCCAGATTCCTTTTTGTATTCATCCGCTATCCATCTTACAATTTTTTGATCAATATCTTCACCTCCCATATGTGAGTCACCATCGGTTGATTTTACTTCAATGACATCGTCACCAACTTCTAAGATGGAAATATCAAATGTTCCACCGCCAAAATCATATACGGCTATCTGCTCATTTTTTTTCTTATTAAAACCATAAGCTAGAGCTGCTGCTGTTGGTTCATTGATAATCCTTTTTACATCAAGTCCAGCAATAATTCCTGCGTCTTTTGTTGCTTTTCTTTGGGCATCATTAAAATAAGCTGGAACAGTAATTACAGCTTCAGTAATTTTTTCACCTAATTTTGATTCAACATCATTTTTAATTTTTGTAAGTATCATAGCAGATACTTCTTCTGGTCGATACCAACTATCTCCCATTTTTACTTCAACTCCACCTGTACTACCTTTTTTTATTTGAAATGGGGTTACTTTGTCATCTTTTTGAATTTCCGGATCGTCATACATATGACCGACAAATCTTTTAATACCATATATAGTATTTTCAGGATTTGTCACAGCTTGACGTTTAGCCAAAAGACCGACAATGCGATCTCCATTTTTAGCCATCGCGACAACAGACGGAGTCGTTCTTGCCCCTTCAATATTTTCGACAATCTTTGGTTGTCCTCCTTCAATAATAGCTACTGCACTATTGGTTGTACCTAAATCTATTCCAATTATTTTGCTCATGATTAGTTTCTAGGTTCTAGTTTCTAGTTTCTAGTATTAAATGTTCACTAGAAGCTAGCCACCAAAACCCATTTTTTAATTAATAATTTTTATAATAAAATTACATTTTTGAATAAATTAAATAGTCTTTGAGAAATGCCTTGCGCAGGCCGTCAGGCCGCCTAGCCCGTGCCGGGACGGCCAAGGGAGCAGAGCAAATTTTAACAGAAAATTATGTGTGCATTTCGAGAAGAGCTATTTTATAATTTCAAAAATCGTTATCCTGCGGAATTATATACTATGTATAATTATTTGACAAGTATTTCGTGCTCGCAAAATACTTGTAAAGTATAATATATATGATAATATAGAGACATGTCAAGTAAAGAAAGAACAAATATATCAATATCTAAAAATATTTTAAAAAAATTAGCTGGAAAGCCAGCTATTAGCCTTGACGAATTAAGGGAAAATAGTATAAATCCAAAAGATAAATATGCAATAAATAGATCTATAAAAAATTTAGAGCTAGACGGTTATATTGAAAACTTAAATTCTGATAATAAATGTTATTTTAGGTTAACTAAAGAAGGTAGAAAAAAATTACACAGTATTAAGCTTGATAGTGAGTCCAGCTTAATTTCTATAAA
>CAYSSZ010000017.1:1990-12414 GCA_964434095.1 uncultured Candidatus Saccharibacteria bacterium
GAAAAAAATTACACAGTATTAAGCTTGATAGTGAGTCCAGCTTAATTTCTATAAATTGGGATGGGCACTGGAGAATTGTATTACTTGATCTACCTGAAGAAAGAAAAAGTGAGAGAGATGCCCTACGCTACCTTTTAAAAAAGGCCGGTTTCGCTTGTCTTAAAAATTCAGTTTGGATTTCTATGTACCCTTTTGAGCACTTGTTTAATAATATTAAAAAAGACTTAGGGCTTTCTACTGAACTTATTATTATTATTACTGATAAAATAGACGAAGAAACAGAGAAAGAATTTTTTATTCTATGCTCACAAAAATAACAGAAAAAGGCAAGATCTTACTCTGTTAGATATTGATAAACATTTACTTTGGCCGGACGGATAATACGCAAATGACCATTATGATCTTTAAGATAATAACCTGCTTGAATAATTGATTCTATGGTATGGTCTTTTTCTTTTTCTTTCGTTTCAATAGTATCCATACCATGATGAAGATTAGGATCAAATGGTTCTCCGTTTTTATCGATTTTTTCTATTCCTAAATTATTTAAACCTGTAATTAAATTTTGATATATATATTCAACTCCTTTTCGCCAGTTCTCATCAACACTCTCCCATGCCTCTTTATTAATAAAAGCCATGTCAAAACTATCTAGCGCAGGCAACAGCTCTTTGAGGAATTTTTCTTTTGTGTGAACAGAGCCACTTACCCTAACATGATCCATGTCCTTTTGTAGATTTATATAATCAGCTTTAGCTCTTTGCCAGCCTGTTAAATATTCCTCTTTCTCTTTTCTAAGAGTCTTAATTTCTTCTCTTAATTTTTTTGAAACATTCTGAGTAGATAAAGAATCCTCCCCGTCTTCAGTACTTTCAACAAAAGAAATATCATCTAATGCCTCATTTTCATTATTAAAATTTTGTTCTTCATCATTTTGCATATGTTTTATATTATACAAAAATTAAACTTTTTCAAGTTTAATTTTTTAATTAATTTATCGTTTAGACCATTGAGGTGCCTTACGAGCTTTCTTAAGTCCAAACTTTCTTCTTTCTTTTTGACGAGGGTCTCTTTTTAGCATTTTAGCTTTCTTCAAAGGTAATCTCATTTCTATATCATCACTAGCCAAACAACGCGCAATTCCATGACGGACAGCTTCCGCCTGAGAATGAATCCCCCCACCTTTCACGTTTGCTATAACGTCATATTTATTTGTTAAATTAACAGTCTCAAACACAGACGATACTATCTTTTTCAAAGCAGGTGTAGGAAAATATATAGCTAAATCTTGTCCATTAATTGTATATGAATTCTTTGTTGATTTTACCAACTTGACAGTAGCAGTTGATGTCTTACGACGACCAATGGCTCTTAAATATTCTTTCGTAGATTTTTTTTCCATATTAATATTACTTAACTTAATCCTTTACTGTTAAATTTTTCATTATATTTTGTCGTAATTTATTTGCCGGAAGCATTCCATATATAGCTAATTCATAGAGCTTTTTCCATCCATGTTTTTCTAATATTTTTGAATTAGTCAACAACTTCAAACCTCCAGGACTTCCAGAATATCTCTTATGGATTGTTTGACCAATTCTTTCAGGTGTCGCTTTAGTTTTACTTGCATTGATTATTGTTACTTTTATACTAGGTATTTTATTAGCAGTATATTCTACACTAGTCTTACCCATTAATATTTTTGCGCACTCAGAAGCTACTCTTCCAAGAGTTTTATCGGTTGCGTCAATTTCAATTTTTTTTATTTCTGTAGTCTTCATAAAATTATACAAATTCAATAATAGCTATTTTACTAGCATCACCTTGTCGACTTGGTAATTTTGTAATTCGGGTGTATCCTCCTTTACGATTCTTATATTTGGGGGCGATTGATTCTATTAATTTTTTACTAGCTGTTGTTGAGTTATATAATCTGGAATCAATAATACGTCTTGAAGCCAGTGTGTTTTCTTTTGCTTTTGTTATAAGTTTTTCAATTCTTGGTCTTAATTCTTTTGCTTTAGCTTCCGTAGTCTCAATCTTCTCATGTTTTATAAGAGATAAAACAAGTCCCTTCATCAAGGCGCTCCGTTGATTCTTCGTACGACCAAATTTTCTTATGTTATTATGATGTCTCATTGTAAGTAATAATTTTATTAATTGATTTAATCTACACTATAATATTTAATCTGTCTATTAATAGATTGTTTTATTTTAAACTAATTCCATATCCACTTAATACCTTTTTAATTTCTTGAATACCCTTTTCACCTATTCCTTCTATTTCCAAAAGGTCTTCTTTACGTTTTCTAGCTATTCCTCCTATTGTTCGAATATTGGCTTGCGTTAATGAATTTAATGTTCTAGTAGATAAATCTAATGTATCAATTCTTGTTTTTAAAATATCAGTTATTTCATTACTGTTTTGTTCATTCTTTTTTATTTCTTCATTTTTTTCTTCTTTCTTCCCTTTTGTTAATTCATTCTCATTATTGGCATCATTTCGTGTTGAAACAGAGAACCCAATTATTGCTTGAAGCTGTTCAACCATAATTACGATAGCTTTCTCAAGTGCTTCTCTAGGAGAAAGTGTTCCGTCAGTCTCAATTGTCATCCTTAATCGATTATGATTTGTTTTATCTCCAACTCGCATATTTTCAACTTCATAAGAGACTCTTCTAATAGGTGTAAATATAGCATCAACAGAAATAACTCCAACTTCATTTTTGTTTTTTTGAATAAGTTCTTTCGGCATAAACCCCAAACCTTTCTCTACTGTCATTTCGATCGATAAATTTTTCTTACCCGTAACTTCAGCAATATGTAAATTTTTATTAAGAATTTCTACTTGTCCCGAAACCTCAATATCTCCTGCTGTAACAGTTTTAGGACCCTTAATTGATAGTTTAACGACTTGAGGCTCATCGCTTAATAAGCGAAAACGTACTTGCTTTAGATGTAACAATATAGTGATAACATCTTCTTTAACACCTTCAATAACTGAAAATTCATGATTAACACCATCAATTTTTAGTGATGTTATAGCTGCACCTTCTAACGATGACAATATTATGCGTCGCAAAGAATTACCCAAGGTATGACCATACCCTGGATAGAGACCGTCTATTTCATAAGTTCCCCGTGTATCGATTTCTGAAATTATAGACAATTTTGATGGTAATATAATATTTAAATCAGACATATAATTTTAAGGCACGATGCCTTTATATAATTTTATTTATAAAAACTTACCATTATTACGACTATGTAAAATTAATAACTATCGATTATAAAATTCTAAAACAACATTTAGGTCTATAAAACCTTCTATGTTCGTAGGTTTACCTTGTACTACTCCGGATAATGCCTCAGGTTTAAAGCTAAGCCAATTTGGCACAGTATAATCTTTATTCTTTTTAACAATATCATTAAAAAGAGGACTTTTTTGACTGCCGACTCTAATTGAAACAGAATCCCCAACCTTCAATTGATGAGATGGCACAGTCGATCGTTTATTATTAACTAAAATATGTCCATGTGATACCATTTGTCGAGCCAATCTTCTAGTATGAGCTAATCCCATTCTATAAACGATATTATCCAGTCTCGATTCTAGTAATTCAAATAGATACTCAGTCGGCTTTATGCTCTTATGAGAAATTGTTTTTTTAACATACTTGGAAAACTGAGCCTCACTTATGCCATACATAAATCTCACTTTTTGTTTTTCTAAAAATTGCACCCCATAACTCGAAAGCATTTTCGGTCTTTTCTTTTTGGAGTTCTTTGCATGCCTAGCCTCAGACATTACAAACTTAGATGTTTGACATTTTTCAAACACTCCTGCTCCTAATTTTCTTCCTAATTTATATTTTTTTACTATTTTCATCCCGTTATTTAGTATTTAGTAATTTAGTAATTATTTAAACTCTACGTGGCTTTTTTGGTTTAGGCCCATTATGAGGAACTGGTGTAAGATCTTTAATCCCTATTATATCTATATCAAATGCCATAAATGATCTTATTGCCGGTTCTCGTCCGCTGCCAACACCTTTAATTTTCACCTCAACTTCTTTCACTCCAAGAGCTTTAGCTTTCTCTCCGATGACTGCTCCTGCTTTTGATGCAGCAAAAGGTGTCCCTTTTTTTGCGCCCTTAAAACCAAGAGAACCAGCTGAAGTCCAAAATATTGTATTCCCATTCTTATCTGATAGGACAACTTTAGTATTATTAAAGGTAGCTTCAACATTTAAAATTCCCGAAGTAATTTTTTTCTTCGGATTTTTAATACCCTTAGTCGGCTTAGTCAAAACTGCTGCATTTTCTGAATTATCTGTGCCTTCTTCTTTTGTTATTATTTTTACTTTTCCCATATAAGTTAGGTTCTAGCGACTAGTGACTAGTTTCTAGTTCTTAATTCACTAGAACCTAGAAACTAGTAACTAATTTTAAGTTTTACTTTCTTTTCTTCTACCACTAGTCATAGTCTTACGCACATTGCCTCTAATAGTACGAGAATTTGTTTTAGTTCTCTGCCCTCTTACAGGTAAACGCTTAATATGTCTCGTTCCACGGTACGACTTAATGTCTTTCAATCTTTTAACGTTTGCTGCTATTTCTCTTTTCAAAGTACCTTCAATTTGCATACTTTCTATAATTTTTCGAATTATATTTTCTTGATCAAGTGTTAAACTATCAGCTTTAACACTTCTATCAACCGAAGCCTCATCAAGAATTTTTCGTGCACGCGAAATACCTATACCATATAGGCATGTCAAACTAATTTCTAATCTTTTATTGTTCGGGATTGTAATACCTAGAATTCTCATATACTATTGTTTTTGTTTGTGTTTAGGATTAGAGCAAATAACATAAAGGTGATTTTTCCTTTTTACTATTTTGCATTGCTTACATATTTTTTTAACAGCAGCTCTAATTTTCATTATAAATTATTAAACCGTAACTAAATTTCATTATAAAAAATGACCAAATAAAATATCAGGATGTTAACCTGTTATTAATTTCTGAACGTCCGTCTATAATACACTATATCTCTTCAAATAGCAAGTAGATTAAACTCTTTTAATAATTCGTCCCTTGCCACCATATTTATCAATAAGAACTTCAACCTTATCTCCCACCAAAACTTTAATTCTATGAATTCTCATTTTACCAGATAAATACGATAAAACTGTTTTAGTCTCAGTTTGATCTAAGTTATTATCAATAAATTCAACCCTAAAGAGAGTATTCGGTAGTGATTCAACAACGGTGCCAATTATAGTATTATTATTGTTTTGCATTAAGTTTTCTTACTATAACAAAATATTTATATATGGTCAATAAAGACTATTCGATTATATTAATATTTATCTTCTTAGAATCGTTTGGAAATTTCTTATTCCAAACCGGAAAAAATTTAATGGTTGAATCTTGAATGCCTTTATTTTCTGAGAAAATTAACGATGCTTTATTTTTTTCTACTCCTGTTAATTTATTAATAATTTCTTCTTTTTTTGGTCTCCATCTAGCCTCAACCTGACCATTTAACAGAAAATTAAACTGATTAATTTCTTTATTCATTATTTGATCTGTTTGCTCATAACTAAATGTTAATTTATCTATATTTATTAGGTTAACTTGGTTTTGTTCTTCTGTTTTTAAATCAGAAAAAATATGACTAATTAAATATTTTGAAAGATCAAAATAACTAAATAAAGGCAATGTTAAACTACCAATTATTTCAATGTTTGAATTTTGCTCTGTATATAACTTCTCTTTGTTATAATCAAAACTAAACTTAACTGACTCTGGATAAAATAAATACCCTTCGGGTATTTCAGCTCTTGCTTTTTCTAATAAATTTTTTTTTAATGTGTCTTCTGAATATTTAGAAATACTAATTGCATCATCTTCGTTAATTTTATATACAAGGCCTAATGCTCCGCCATCAAATATTGTAACAGCCTGAGCATAAATTTTCTTAAATTTATCAGTATTCTTAAAAGAATTTATAGTAAAATTTTGAGGTTGACCATTATAAACACTTCCCGGTAAAAATGATTCAACAGTTGTTTCAATTTTGCCCGGAATTACTTCACCATTTAAACCAATTTTATAACCAGGAATGGTTACTGAATTAATTATTTTATATGATTTACCCAATTCGTCACTTAAAAATTCACCAGCTAATAGTTTTTGTGGTAATGAGCTATAAGCATTATAAAATTCAACCTTGCCGGTGGATTTAATAGAGACATCTTCCTTATCAGTTAGATTAATTTCAAACGACTCAGTGTCATTTATTATCATAATCTCAAAATTTATCACTGAATCTAAGTCTCTTGAAACTTTTACTTCAAAATTTTCAATATCTATTTTTTCGCTTTTTGCTTTTATTACCACTGAAGCTTTTTCAAATTTACCAATTAATAAAAAGGATGCAATTGCGAGTAATAAAAAGACAATAAAAAATTTTGATAGTTTAAACTTTTTAGGTCTTTTGCTTTCCTCTTTTTTAATAATTACTTTTTTATCTATTGATTCTTTATTCTCGTTAATTGACTCTTTATTCTCGTTAATAGATTCAATTCTAATTTCTGTTCTTTGAATAACTCTATCCCGTTCACGAATAGAATTATTTTTTTTTTGAATTTTAATATCTTCTAATATTAATCTGGGCATTTTTTAAATTTTTTTTGCCGTTGCAATCGATTCCATCATAAGAAATGGATCACAAGTTCCCTCTTTAACATTACACATACTAATAAACTCATTTCCTGATAAACTATAAACTGTACATTGTTTGTTGCTATCTATTTCATCTAACGTGCTTTTTTCACAAACCATCTTTGAAAACCAGTCTTTTATATCATTGTCAGCGGTCAAAAAAATTGTATTTGGGATAATAAAGGTTCTAGGCAATACATCAATGCACTGGCGAAAAGCTTCTCCCCATGAATTCTCAATAGATTTAAATAACGGTTCAACTTTTTTTCGATATGATTCAGAAATATTATTTGTACTATATAGCTTAAATAATTCTTCCGCATCTCTTAATTCTATTTCTAATTTAGTACAAATATAATTAAAAAAAGATTTTTTCCCAAAGGGAAAAGACAAAGAGTACTTCAATGCATTTTTATAAACAATTCCAATGTCCGTGACTTGCCCGCTAATATCAATTAATAAGTATGAACTTATATTATTATATCGATCCCTAACTGCTAAATATGAATCCATTATGAATGAAGAAAATTTAACATCAATGTGTTCATGCGAAAAATTATTAAATATTGTTTGCTTAATTTTTTCTAAATATAATTTTGGTGAGACTGAAACAATACTATTAATATCGACTATTTTAGCTTTTTTATTAAATGGATCTTCTGTTAAATAACCATTAAGGGATATACCCATTATATGATGCTCGATAACAGTTGATTCACTTTTGATATTATCGTATTTTTCCTGATATAATTTACTTAAATCTGAAATTTCTTTGTTAATTAATTGATCAGCCATTTTTTTAGTAAATAAAAAAAGTTCATCGCTTTTATATTCAATATTTCTGGTTCTCGAAAAATACCACGGAGATGCCAAAACACAATATATTCCATCAACTTTTCCAATTTTTTGTCGATGAAGAGATATAGCAGTAAAATTTAAAGCAGAAAGCATATCAGCAAATAATGTTTTTAGATTAAATTCATTTTGAAAAATTATTTCAGTTCGAACAGTCTTTAAGATAACTGGCAACTTATTTTTATCCTCCGAAATATTTACTAAAGCCCCCCCTACACTTCCCGAGCCGATATCAAAAATCAATATATTTTTATCGTTATTTTTTTTAGTAAATAATGACATAATTTAATTATACTATAAATTATTCAAAAAGCATTGCTTTTAAAGCAAGTATTTTAAATAGTAAATAATACTTTACAATAAAATAGCTTTTATTCTACGTACACCAGACGCAACAGCTTCTTCTTTTACAATTTTAAAAGTTCCAAGTTCCCGAGTGTTCGAAACATGAGGACCACCACAAAATTCTCGACTAAAATACCCATCATCTTCATTTCCAACTGAATAAACCTTAACTCTATCTCCATATTTTTCATTAAATGAATGAATCGCTATCTTCAGAGCTTCTTCCTTAGGCATTTCTATATATGTAACTGGTAATTGTTCGCTAATTATATCATTAATAATTGTTTCTACTTTTTTTATTTCTTCTGGGGATAATTTTTGTGAATGGGAAAAGTCAAATCTTAATCGTTCCGAATTAATATTGCTTCCACGTTGCATAACATGATTCCCCAGCACTTGACGTAAGGCTGAATTTAATAAATGTGTGGCTGTATGTAATTTTTTCGTAATTTCTCCTGCATCAGCCAACCCTCCTCGAAACATACCTGCGGATGCAGTTCTAGACAGTTCTTGGTGGGATTTCATTTTTTCATTAAAATCATTAAGGTCAATTTGTTGATTCTTCTCTTTGGCTAATTCCTGAATTAATTCAATGGGAAAACCATATGTCGTAAATAAAATAAATGGGTCTATTCCTTTTTCGAATTCTCTCAATCCATGTTCTAATGTTTTTTCAAATTTTTCTTCTTCAATCCTTAAATTATCGAGTATGAAT
This sequence comes from uncultured Candidatus Saccharibacteria bacterium, assembly GCA_964434095.1. GTDB lineage: Bacteria > Patescibacteriota > Minisyncoccia > Phycocordibacterales > UBA9973 > UBA8515. The sequence goes on from CAYSSZ010000017.1 coordinate 10,635, forward strand.
TCTTGATTATTGATTAATTCAGGATATATATTTTTATAAACTTCAATAACGGTACGTGCTATTTCTTGGGTAAAATTATTAATTGAAATCATTTTCCCGTATCTTATAGCCCTTCTAATTAATCTTCTCAAAACATAACCTTGCCCGGTGTTAGACGGAATAATAGCTTTTTCGTCACCCAAGATTAAAGTTGCCGCCTTTAGATGATCAGCTATAATTCTCATTTCTTTTTTATTATCTTCATATGAGGAATTTGATAGTTTCTCAATTTTTTTAATTATTGGAAAAAATAATTCGGTTAAATAATTATCAGATATATTATTTTTAACTGCTAATATTCTTTCAAGACCCATACCTGTATCAACATTTCTTTGATTTAAATTTTCATATTTAATAGTATTTACTTTATTATATTGCATGAAAACATTATTCCAGATTTCAAGCCATCGAGAATCATCATCGTTAAATATTTCTGGTATTTCACTTTTCTCTCCTGTCCAATAAAATATTTCTGTATCCGGACCGCAAGGGCCAGTCTGGCCTGCTGGACCCCACCAATTATTATCCTTCGGAAATCTTGCTATTTTATTTTCGTTAATTCCAACTTTTTTCCATATTTGAAATGCTTTTTCGTCAAATGGAGCATCCTTATCTCCCGCGAAAACAGAAACAGCAAGTCTATCCTTATCAAGTCCAAGCCATTTAGAATTAGTTAAAAATTCATAGCTCCATTCAATTGCCTCTTTTTTAAAGTAGTCTCCCAATGACCAATTTCCGAGCATTTCAAAAAAAGTATGGTGACTATTATCACCTACAGTATCAATATCACCTGTTCTAATACATTTCTGAATACTTACAATTCTATTTCCTAAAGGATGCTTTTCTCCCATTAAGTAAGGAACAAGTGGGTGCATACCGGCAGTCGTAAAAAGAACGGTCGGGTCATTATCCGGCAATAATGAGGCTGAAGGGATAAATTGATGTTTTCTTTCCTCAAAAAAATCTATAAATAATTTACGAATTTGTTCATGATTCATAATTCTTTCTAGTATATATCGTCTGGTTTATTATCTTTAAAGAATTTTATCTTTTTAATTTCGTTTTCAATAAACCATAAAACAACGAAAATAAACAGGGTTAAGATTGTCGCAGAAACAGCAATATTTGTAAATCCAAATCCGGCAGCCATTCCAATTCCAGCCGCCACCCAAAGTCCTGTAGCAGTTGTAAGTCCCATTAATTTAGAATCTTTAGTAAATATTAAGCCTGTCCCTATAAATCCAACTCCAACTATAATTTGAGATGCGATTCGAGCTGGATCTAATCCTCCAAAATTAAGATAATTTGCCGCTAAAGCTTCGGAAACTACAATAAAAAGTGCCGACCCCATTGAAACTAAGGCATAAGTTCTCATACCAGCTGTTTTATGAGCCCACACTCTTTCAAGACCTATAATCATCCCAAGTACTAAAGCAATTAATAATTTAATAAAAATATCATATGTCTCTGCATTGAAAAATAATGATGTATCCATATATGACTATTTTAGCATAATTTACATTAGTTTGAAATCTTGTGCCAAAAAATTTTAATTTTAAATAGTAAAGTTTTTCCCATAATAAACAGAAGATATTTATAATATTTCAAATGTTTTGTTATACGTTTATTCATATAATTATAAAAATTCACCCTGATAACACCTTTCACAATAAATAATTTCCTTTCTATCAGGACTAATTGATGTTTCAAATTCATTACTACATCCTTCTTTCATACATCT
>CAYSSZ010000018.1:0-12261 GCA_964434095.1 uncultured Candidatus Saccharibacteria bacterium
AAATATTATTTTGATATGTGGGGGAGCAGATAAGGGGCTTCTTCTCGATAATTTTGTTAAAGCGATAAATAAATATTGTAAGGCAGTTATTTTGATTCCGGGGACGGGAACAGAAAAGTTAGTTTCTAGTGACAAGTTTCTAGTGGCTAGTGAACAAGCAAAAGACTTGAAAGAAGCAGTTAAAAACTCTTTAGGCCTTGCCTCAAGAGGTGATACAATATTATTTTCCCCAGGTTTTGCTTCGTTTGGAATGTTTAATAATGAATACGAACGTAATGATCAATTTATTAAGACTATAAAAGGATTAAAATAATTTATGAAAACAAAGACACAAATATTTATAGTGCATGGAGGAATGACTTTTAAAAATAGGAAAGACTATTTAAATTATCTTAAGACTAAAGAAATTTCAATCGATAAGAAGAAATCGTGGGCACTTGATTATTTAGACAAAGAGTTAGGTAAAAAATTTCAGATAATAAGACCAAGATTTCCAAAGGCTGAAGATTCAAAGTATGAAGAGTGGAAGATTTATTTTGAAAGATTTATTCCTCTTTTAAAAAATAATCTTATTTTAATGGGAAATTCTTTAGGTGGCATTTTCTTGGCGAAGTATCTTTCAGAAAACAAATTTCCTAAAAAAATATTGTCAGTTTTTCTAGTATGCTCACCTTTTGATAATACATGTATTGGTGAAGATTTAGTTGGGGGTTTCAATTTAAAAAAAGATTTATCTCTACTTGAGAAAAACACCAAAAATCTTCATTTGATGTTTTCAAAAGATGATGATGTGGTACCAGTATCACACGCTGAAAAGTATAGGAAGAAACTAACAAATGCCAAGATTACAATTTATAAGAGTAAAAATGGCCATTTTCGTGTATCCAAATTCCCCGAAATTGTAAAAGTTATTAAGGAGTTGAAAAAATAATACATGGAGTTAAAAATTGAAAAAGTTAAAAGTCTGAATGGAAATGAAGTATTTTTTTGTCCTGCAAGGGGAGGGATAATTACATCTTTGAAATTTTGGGGTCAAGAAGTTCTTTATTTTGACGATGAGACTTTTAAAAATCTCGATGAAAATGTCAGGGGCGGTATTCCCATTTTATTTCCTAATGCTGGCTTAATTCCCGATGATATTAAGCCTGCAAAAATGAAGAATTTAAAACAGCATGGTTTCGCGAGAAATCTAAGTTGGGATTATGAAAATAAAATTAATGGTTTTAAAGAAATTTTGAAATCTGGATTAGTTACAAAAGATGTATATCCCAATGATTTTGAATTGGTGCTAGAGGGTAGATTTGAAGAAAACAATTCTTTTTCTCTTATTCAAACAATTCAAAATATGGGGGAAGTAGATATGCCAGTTTCAAGTGGTTTTCATCCCTACTTCAAAGTCCCATCTCAAAAAAAGAAAGATATCAAGTTTAATTTTAATGGAGGAAAATTTGTTGAACAACAAATAGAAAAATGGGGAAATGGCGAATTTGTTTCAATAGACAACCCTAACTCACCTCTTGAAGTAAAAATTCCTAGCCTCGGTACTTTAATTTTAAGTATTTCAAAAGAATATCAAAAAATTTGGGTTTGGTCGCAAGCTGGTAAAGACTTTGTATGCATCGAGCCAGTGATGCGTGATAAGGGAGGTATTGTGATAGACCCTGAATTAATCAAACCAAAAGAAACATTGACAGCGACTTATAATATTACATTCAAAAATTAATTTTAAAATTTAAATAAAAAATTAGAAATATGATAGACCTATCAAAAATAAATAATGTTCACTTTATAGGGATCGGGGGGATTGGTATTTCAGCGATTGCTAGAATGATGAAAGAAATGGGCAAAAATGTTTCCGGACAGGATATGCAAGGAGGAGAAATTGTTGATTTACTAAAAAAAATAGGTATCGATATAATTATCGGTCAGTCTTTTGAAAATATTCCTGAGAATTGTGAATTGATTGTGTACACAATAGCAATAGAAAATTATGATCCAGAATTATTTTCCGCCCTAGTCGGACCAGCCTCTAGCTGGAAAAAGGGTATCAACGTGTTTTCATATCCCGAAATGCTTGGAGCAATTAGCGCTGATAAATATACTATTGCTGTTTCAGGAACGCACGGTAAAACAACGACGACTGGCATGCTTGCTAAAATCTTCAAAGACACTGGCAAAGATCCTTCAGTTGTTATAGGTAGCTTAATAACGGATAATAAAGGTAATAAAACAAACTTTATTTTTGGAGAAAGTGAATATTTTATTATTGAAGCATGTGAATATCGTAGATCTTTTTTAAATATAAATCCAAAAATACTTGTCATTACTAATATTGATGAAGACCATCTCGATTATTATAAGGATATTAAAGATATTAAAAATGCTTTTCGTGAAATGGTAATGAAGGTGCCCGCTGATGGTTTTGTCGTTTGTAATCCCAAAGACAAAAATATTTCTGATGTTATAAATAATATTCAGGCAACAGTTATCGATTATACAGAATATTTTGATCAAAATATTTCTTTAAAAATTCCCGGGCAACATAATAAAAGGAACTCGGCCAAAGCTCTAGCTGTGTCAAAAATTTGTAATATTCAGTTGGACGAAGCTAAAAAAGCTCTTTCAGAATTTTCGGGTACATGGCGACGTTTTGAGTATAAAGGAAAACTAAAAAATGGCACGCTAGTATATGATGATTATGGTCATGCCCCAGCAGAGATCAGAGCAACAATGCAAGGTTTTCGAGAGTTGTATCCTAGGGAAATGGGATGGAAAATCACTATGGTTTTTCAACCCCATCTTTTTTCTAGAACAAAACTTTTACTAAATGATTTTGCCAAATGCTTTTCTGAGGTAGATGAACTTCTAATTTTACCTATTTACTATGCAAGAGAAGTGGATGATGGAAGTATTTCTTCAGAAATTTTAGCTGATAAAATTAATGAAAATACTCATAATGCTAAATCTTTCTCTGATTTTGAGAGTGTAGAAAAGTATTTAGAAAATAGAATATCTAAGATGGGAGAAAAAGATATTATTGTCACTATGGGAGCTGGCGAAGCTTTTAAAATAGGGGACTACTTATTAAAAAACATGCTATAATATTATCACTTATCCTGCTAAATATTTTTGGGAAAGTAATATAATCTTTATAAATAAAAAAGTAAATCTTAGTCGTATTGTTTTATTTTTATAATAAAAATTTTTAATGTAATGAAAAAAATTATTTACCTATTCGCAATTTTATTTTTTGGAAGTTTCTTTTATGTGCAGGCTGAAATATCAACCCCAACAGGTATTATTCCAGGGGCAATTTGGTTTTCCCAAGAAAAACTTGTCGCTGATGAAACGGTTAAAGTATATACTGCCATCTGGAATGGAGAAAAAGAAGAATTAAAAGCAAAAATTGAATTTTATGATAAAAATATTGTTCTTGGTTCACGAGAAATCATTATTGCCGAAGATCAGCTAAAAGAAGTATCTATATCTTGGAAAGTAACGTCGGGTGATCATATAATTAATGCCAAAATTATTTCTTCCGTTTTTGGAGATAAATCTATTATTCTTGATAATAATGAAACAGAAAAGAAGAGAATTTTTATCCCCGTAACGGTTATCGAAGAAGATGGAGAAGAGTCTACTGCTCAAAATGTTGTTAAAAATAAAATAGAAGAAACAACTGAAGGTATTAGTGAGATTATTCCTGACTCAATAACAGGTAAAGCTTCTAATTTTTTCAATGAGATTGACGTTCTTAGAGAAGATTTTTCTGAAACAGTATCTGCCACAAAAGAACAAGCCAAAGAAGAGATAAAACTAATTGAGAACAAGGAAGCATCACAAGATTTTTCTGACGATGAAAATAAACTTGAAAAACCCTTGGCCCAAGCAAAATTTTTTTCTTTACAGATTTTATCTTTTATATTAGAACATAAGATAATTTTTTATGCCCTAATTATTTTAATCATCTTTTTCTTGTTAAAATTTGTCTATCGATTAATTGCTTACTAATAGAATATACTTTCTATAATTTGTCAAAATTATAGTTTATCTTGTATAATCAGTTAGTTGTGAATAAAATAAGGATATTATTTGATGTAATAATAGTTATTGCTGTTTTTACTTTACCGTGGTGGCTCGGAATTTTGTTAGCAATTTTGGGAATCTATATATTTTTAAACTATTATGAATTTTTTATCCTATCACTTATATTTTATGCTTTGTATTTGTATAATATGTCGCAATTAATATCTTCGCCAGTTTTTTTCACTTTTATAATCATAGTTTGTTTTATAGTGCTACAGGAAATAAAAAATTACATAATTTTATATAGAAATAATAATTAAAATGATATTTAGAAATAATCGTAAAATATTGAATAGAGAAATAGACCCTGACGAAATTTTTTTAGATTCAAAAAATTTGCCCGATTTTGATACACAACAATTTGAAGGTCGCTTAGAAAAGCCGATATCAAAAAGGATAATTTATTATTTAGGAAGTTTTTTTGTTTTAGTTTTATTGATTTTTATTTATAAATCAGTTAATTTGCAAATAGTAGAAGGGCAAACTTTTTATAAAAAGAGTGAAAATAATACACTAATGAAAAAACCAATATTTGCTGACCGAGGAGTAATCTATGATCGCAATAATGTTCCTTTAGCTTGGAATTCCTGGAGCGAAGAATCGGCTATTGATAAATTTTCTTCACCGATTAGGTCTTATTTAGAGAACTCGGGCTTGAGTTTACTGCTTGGTTATGTTAGTCAACCAACTAAAGATTCATCTGGGAAATATTGGCAAGAATATTTTTTAGGGAAAGATGGTCTTGAAAAATATTATGACGACATTCTTACTGGAACAAATGGTGTTTTGATTACGGAAATTGATGTAGCCGGAGAAGTTCAATATGAAAATGTAGTTAGTAAGCCTACAATGGGAGATAACTTAGTTTTATCCATTGACTCTCGTATTCAAAAGAAAATGTATGAATCAATCTCGAAAATGGCCACCAACTCTAATTTTGTTGGAGGAGCGGGCATATTGATGGATATAAATAATGGAGAAATTTTAGCTATGACTAGTTATCCAGAATTCAATTCAAATGTTTTATCTTTAGGTAAGGATAAAAAAACAATAGATGAATATTTAAATGATAAACGCAAAGTTTTTTTGAATAGAGCGGTATCCGGTCTATATGCCCCAGGTTCAATTGTAAAACCTTTTGTTGGCTATGCTGCTCTAACTGAAAAAGTAATTACACCCCTTCAAAATATTTTTGCCAATGGAACAATGACTGTCCCAAATCCGTATTTCCCAGATAAGCCATCTATTTTTAAAGATCATGGAATTTTTGGTTATGTTGATATGAGAAGAGCAATAGCTATCTCGTCCGACATTTATTTTTATCAAGTTGGAGGGGGATACAAAGAACAATCAGGATTGGGAATTGTGAAAATTGATAATTATATGAAAATGTTTGGAGTCGCCAGTCAAACTGGCCTTGATTTGGGGGGAGATAAAGAGGGGACGATCCCAACTCCTGAGTGGAAATTAAAAGTATACAATGGCGATCCGTGGAGAGTAGGAGATACTTATAATAGTTCAATAGGACAATATGGTTTTCAAGTAACTCCAATCCAAATGGCAAGAGCAGTAGGAGCTATTGCCAATAATGGAACATTATTAACACCACATTTGAAAAAAGGAGATTTAGAGAAAGAAAATCTGAAAGTAAATTTAAATCTTAATCTTGAAAATTTAAAAATTGTTAAAGAAGGAATGCGAATGGCTGTGACAGAGGGTACTGCTACTGCTCTCAATATACCAAGCGTAAAAGTGGCTGCGAAAACAGGTACGGCGCAGGTAGGTTTGGGTAATACAAATACGAACTCATGGGTTATTGGATTTTTCCCTTATGATAATCCCAAATACGGTTTTGCTATTTTGATGGACCGCGGTCCGAAACAGGCCTCAGGAAATTCTACCTGGGTAATGCGCGAGATTATCGATTATATGAGTCTTGAAATTCCTGAATATTTGTCATCTTAATTTGTTGACTTTTAAGGTTTTAATTGTTACAATCGTCGAATTACAAAATAGTGATTAATTGAAATTGGCTACTAGTTAAATTGCAAATACGAATAAAATGTAGTTTAATAAATAATTTTAAATTTAATTTCAAAATAGGAAAGCAGATAAATTATATATAAGTCCGCGTCCTATTTCATACGTGATGGATGAAATAATGTATATAAGTGAAGAAAAGAAAAAAGCTCTTGAAGAAGAGTTGAATTTTTTAAAAGGCGAAAAACGTCAAGAAATTTTAGAAGCACTTGAACAAGCTAAGGCTCTTGGAGACCTTTCTGAGAACGCCGAATATCATCAAGCGCGTGAAGAACAGGGGAAAACCGAAGATAGAATTAATCAAATAGAGTACACCTTAAAATCAGCTGTTATCGTTAAAAAGAAACATTCAAGCTCGACTGTAGAAATTGGTACAACTGTTGAACTTAAAAAAGAGGGAAATCAAGATCATATAAAATATCATGTTGTTGGACCAGAAGAAGCTGATATGACTTTAAATAAAATTTCAAATAAGTCACCCTTAGGGCAAGCTTTATGTGGAAAGAAAAAAGGAGAGATCGTATCTATTAATACTCCAAAGGGACTAGTCAAATATACCCTTGTTGATATACAATAGAGGTATGGCATCTATTGAAGAACTAAAAGAAGCGCGTTTACAAAAAATTAATAAATTAAAAGGGGCAGGAATGAATCCTTTTATTTCTGTTTGCAAAAGAACTCATACGATTGATGAGGCTATTAAAAGTTTTTCAACTCTTTCTGAAAATAATGAAAATATCATTTTGGCCGGTAGAATTTTAACAATTCGTGGACAGGGAGCAATTTTATTTTTTAATTTTAGTGATGGTACTGGCACATTACAAGGGTTGGTAAAAAAAGGAGAATTAAGTGATAATTTATTTGAGCTTTTTGCTAACACTATTGATGGAGCAGATTTTATTGAAGTATCGGGAAATCTTTTTGTCACTAAAACAAATGAAAAAACAATTTTAGTAAAAGATTGGAATATTTTAACTAAAGCGTTAGCTCCTCTCCCTGATAAATGGCATGGCTTGCAAGATATTGAGGAAAGATTTCGCAAACGTTATTTAGATATTTTAACGACCAAAGATTTGTACGATCTATTTATAAAGAAATCAAAGTTTTGGGATGTCACTCGTCAATTCATGAAGGAAAATGGCTTCCTTGAAGTTGAAACACCGACATTAGAAATTACAACAGGTGGAGCTGAAGCAAACCCTTTTAAAACACACCACAAAGATTTTGATCAAGAAGTTTATTTGCGAATATCAGTAGGAGAGTTATGGCAAAAGCGCTTAATGGCCGCTGGTTTTCCAAGGACTTTTGAAATAGGTAAGGTTTTTAGAAATGAAGGAAGCAGTGCTGAGCATACTCAAGAATTTACCAATATGGAATTTTATATGGCTTATGCCAATTATAAAGATGGTATGGCGCTAGTTCAAAAACTCTATCAAAGAATTGCCGAAGAAGTATTTGGGACAACAAAATTTAAAACTCGAAATTATGATTTTGATTTAGGAGGGAACTGGCCAACGATAGATTATCGTGAAGAGATTAAAAAACAAACAAATATTGATGTTCTAGAATCTTCCGAAAAAGAAATGACAGATAAGCTTGATGAGCTGAAAATTAAGTATGAAGGGAATAATCGAGAAAGATTAATTGATACACTTTGGAAATACTGCCGTAAAAAAATTGCCGGTCCTGTATTTCTTATTCATCATCCAAAGATAGTTTCTCCTTTATCAAAATCATGCTCTGATAACCCAGAATTAACTGAGCGTTTCCAAATAATTATTGCGGGTAGTGAAGTAGGAAATGGATTTTCAGAATTGAATGACCCTATTGATCAAAAAATAAGATTTGAAGATCAACAAAAGTTGATAGACAAAGGCGACGAAGAAGCCATGATGCCTGACTATGAGTTTGTGGAAATGTTAGAACATGGTATGCCTCCAACTTGTGGTTTTGGATTTGGCGAGCGACTGTTTTCATTTATGGTAGATAAACCGATTCGTGAGACCCAACTTTTCCCCTTAATGAAACCAAAGGAATAATTACCAATTACTAATTACAAGTTACTAATTATAAAATTAAAATAACCCTGCCGATTTTCGGTCGATAGGGTTATTTGTGTATTTGTTTCAGTTTTGAAACAATTTCTCTTAAAATTTCTTTATCAATTTCTTGAGATGAAAGACTTTTTTCATCAAAAAAATATCGACAATTGATTTCTAAGAATAGAGAATAATTTTTGAAAGAAAGAAATTCATCTGGTGATTTGTTTCTTAAATCAATTAAAAAGTTTGCCACCCCAGTTTTTTCAGGGAAGAGTTCGATTGTCTTTAAAACTTGTTTAACAACAAAGTTAATCAACTTATGTTTTCCTAACATGATGAAGGCAAATCAAATTCTGAAACATCAAAACAACGAGCCTTACCAGATTTATTTACTGGTAATAGCGGAGATAATTTTTGACATGCTTCGATAGAAAATTCACTTCCACTGCTACACAACCGATCTTCTGGGGTAAAGTTCAATCTTTGACAATTTATGCCCCTTACCAGAAATAAATTTTTACCACTTGGAATATATATTCCAGGGGTAATTTTCCCATTATTTGTTTCCATAGTATATAAATTTACATTTATCTAGATAATGTAAGAAAATGAATATATTGTCAAATATACTCCCAATTAGTTATCCACAGATTTTAGTGGGAAAGGTTATTTGTTTTGTGGGACAAAGTGGTTTATAATACTAGTTAGGTGGGATAAAGTGGAGTTTAAACAAAGTGAGAACTCCACCCCGTTAAATAAATTTTGCCTAGCAAAATTTAAAATCTTTCAGATTTTATTTAATGGGGTAAAAATTAATTTGTTCCACTCATTAATTTTTATGTTAATAGGCGAATACAATCACACATTGGATGAAAAAAACAGGATGTCATTACCTGTAAAATTTCGTAAGGAATTAGGAAAGAGTGTTGTTTTGTCACCTGGTTTAGACAATTGTCTATCTATTTTTACGACAAAAGAATGGCAAAAGATTTCTGAAAAATTATCTGATTCATCAATGTTAACTTCAGACAATCGTAGTTTTTCGAGATTTATGTTTGGTCAAGCTGTCCAAGTAGACATTGATAGTAATGGCCGAATATTAATCCCGGAAAATTTAAAAACTCGCTCAGGCCTAGGTGGTAAAGTCATTGTTATTGGTGTTCAAAACCGAGCTGAAATTTGGAACGAAAATGCATGGATTGAATATAAAAAAGTTGTTGAAAAGGAGGCGGATACACTTGCTGATAAATTGGGTCAAATAGGAGTTCTTTAAAAATATGCATATTACGGTATTGAAAGAGGAGACAATAGATAATCTTTTGATAAAGAATGGTGATATTGTTGTCGATGGAACCCTTGGTGGAGGTGGTCACACAGAAGAAATTATTAGGCGCTATGGAAATAAGGTTAGAATAATTGGTTTTGATTTAGATTCTGATGCGATAAATAATTTTGAAAGAAAAATTGATAAACAAAATTGTGACATAATCTTTATCAATAAAAATTTTGCTGAAATGGTAAAAGAATTGAATCTTCAAGGTATTAAAAAAATTGATAGATTATTGCTGGATTTAGGTATTAGTTCTAGCCAGATAGAAGAATCAAAAAGAGGTTTTTCTTTTAAGCGCGATGAACCATTACTTATGACAATGAAGAGTAATCCATCGGAGAATGATTTGACCGCTTACGATATAGTCAACACTTGGTCTGAAGAAACACTGGTAGATATTCTCTTCGGTTTCGGAGAAGAAAAATATTCACGTAAGATAGCAAAGGCAATAATCAATGCTAGGTCAAACAAAGAAATAAAAACGACATTTGAATTAGTAGAAATTATAAATTTAGCCTGTGGTCAATATTACAAGCGTTTAAAAATACATCCTGCTACTCGAACATTCCAAGCTCTAAGAATTGCCGTGAATATGGAATTAGCAAATTTAGAAAAAGTTATTGAGCAAGGATTTGAAATATTGAATAAAAACGGAAGAATGGCAATAATTTCTTTTCACAGCATTGAAGACAGAATTGTAAAAAGATCGTTCCAAAATTTTAAAAATTTCGGTTTAGGAAAAATTATTACAAAAAAACCTCTTGTCCCAAGTATAAACGAACAAAGAGAAAATCCTCGTTCACGTAGTGCAAAATTGAGAGTGATAGAAAAAATTATTAATTAATAAGAATAAAAAATGCAAAAAGCCAAAGAAATAAGTGAAAATGTTTTACAAAATAATTACACCCAAAGAATGCTATTTCGTATTTTGGTTGTTTGTATTGCTGTTCTATCTATTTTCTATTGCTATTTTGTTGGATGTACAATATTTAATGTATTAGCTCGGAAGTCATTAGAAAGTAACTCTCAGACATTGGTGACCAAAATAAGCCAGTTAGAATTTGAATATCTAGAGAGAACATCGGAAATTGATAAAAATTATGCTATTCAAAATGGATTTGTTGAATCTAAAAATAGCATTTTTGCTTCACGCGCTATAAACGAAGTAGCTATTCGATAATGAAATTACAATCGTTTCAGGTAAGAATAAGAATTACTTCTATGCTGTTTTTATTAGTGGCCTTGTTTATTATTACAAGGTTATTTTTTGTCCAAATAATTCATCAAGACGAATATCGAGAAAAAGCAGATAAACAGTACGCTACCCCTTCAAATAATATTTTTAAAAGAGGTTCTATCTTTTTCTCAAAAAAAGATGGAGCAGTAGTGACTGCGGCAACAGTGTCATCTGGTTATAAAATTGCAATCACTCCTAATAAAATTTTAAATGCTGAAGTAGTATATGAGAAATTATTACCATATTTAGATATTGATCAAGAAACATTTATTCTACGAGCCTCAAAAAAGAATGATCCTTATGAAGAAATTGCTCACAACTTAACAAAGGAACAAGTTACTGAAATAGAAAATATGAAGTTAGAAGGAGTTTCATTTTTTAAAGATAATTGGAGGTTTTATCCAGGAGAAAAAATGGCCTCTCACACTCTCGGTTTTCTTGCGTATAAAGGAGACGAAAAAACTGGTCAATATGGCCTTGAGCGTACATATGAAGAAACATTAGCAGTTCCTAAGGATGAAATGAATATTAATTTTTTTGCTGAAGTATTTTCGAATATAAAATATACCATATCAGATAAGGGACAAGGTGATATCATTACGACAATTGAGCCAATGGTCCAAAGTAATTTAGAATCAGAATTACAAGAAATTTTCAAAAAATGGAAAGCCGATGAAGTCGGTGGAATAATAATAAATCCCCAAAATGGTGATATCTATGCTATAGCAGCCGAACCATCTTTTGATCTTAATAACTATGAAAAAGTTAATAATACAAAAATATTTAGAAATCCTTTTGTCGAGAATGTTTATGAATTTGGTTCCATTATTAAGCCATTAGTGGTTGCGAGTGCATTAGATGCAGGAGTCATAACACCGGAGACCACATATTTTGATAAAGGTAATGTAACTGTTGATAAAAAAGAAATTAAAAATTTTGACGGCGAAGGAAGGGGACTAGTAAATATTCAAGATATTTTAGACCAATCTTTGAATACTGGCATGGTATTTGTTGAAAGTAAATTGGGTCACGAAAAATTTCGAACATATATGAAATCATTTGGAATCGGAGAAAAAACAGGAATAGATTTACCAAATGAAACTCATGGTTTGATATCAAATATAGATAGTCCAAGAAATATAGAATATGCAAATGCCTCTTTTGGTCAAGGCATAGCCTTAACTCCAATTGGAGCAGTCCGAGCTTTATCAGCAATCGCAAATGGTGGTAAAATAATAACACCTCATTTAGTTAAAGAAATAAAATTTGAAAATAAAATAGATCAAAAAATAGAATATCCTACCGATGATAAATTAGTTATAAAACCAAAAACATCAGAAACAATTACCCGAATGCTTGTTCATGTTTTTGATAATTACAATAGCGGAATTCATAAATTGCCTCACCATACTGTCGCCTCAAAAACAGGGACAGCACAAGTAGCCAGAGAGGACGGAAAAGGGTATTATGAAGACAGGCATATGCATTCATTTTTCGGTTATTTCCCGACAGACAACCCAGAATTT
>CAYSSZ010000019.1:0-11796 GCA_964434095.1 uncultured Candidatus Saccharibacteria bacterium
GATATTGGTATATCAGCTATTCGTGAATTTGGTAAAGAGAATAATCATTTAGAATTAATATTTATAAATGAAAAAGGGATAAAAATTAAAGCCATTGCATTCTTTAAAAATCGCCAGAGTTTTATGAGCCCTCTTTCAGCTGGCCAAAGGATAAACATTATTGTTTCCCTTGAAAGGAATACTTTTATGGGCAAAAATGAATTAAGATTAAGAATTATTGATATAGTGTTATAATTATATGATGCTAGAAATTTATACAGATGGTTCATCACTCGGTAACCCAGGCCCGGGAGGATGGGGAGTTGTTGTAATTACTAATGACCAATTACTAATTACTAATGATGAGATATCAAACACCAAAAACCAAATACCAAGAATCAATTTCATAGAATTTAGTGGAGGAGAAAAGATGACGACGAATAATCGTATGGAACTAACGGCCGTTATCGAAACTTTTAAATATCTAAATCTGCGGAAGTCCGACTTCCGAAAATTTGAGGAAATTAAAATTCATACTGATTCGGCTTATGTTTTAGGAGGAGTAACTTCTTGGATAAAAAACTGGGAGAAAAATGGTTGGAGGACGGCCAATAAAAAACAAGTTTTAAACCAAGATTTATGGAGAGAGCTTGATGAACTTATCAAAAATTTCAAAGGCAAAATTTCGTGGCAGAAAGTCAAAGGCCATTCTGGTCATATTCACAATGACCGGGCTGACGAAATTGCTACCCAAAAAGCTCTATTACAAAAATAATATTAACGAAAAGCAAAAGTATGTTTTAGAAAGCCTTGCGCAGGCTGACGAGCCGAGCAGAGCAAAAATTCAGCAGAATTTTATGTGTGCTTTATAAAACATACTTTTGCTTTAGGTTTTAAAGCGAAAAGAAAGTGATTTTTTACGAGTAGGTGTGGGCGCGCGCCCCGAGTCCTGAGCAAAAGTAAAAGACGAGTGATAGGGATAAGCGAATAAAAAATTACTTTCTTGGAGCTCATATTTTTATGACCAAGAAGGAAATTATTATAATTTTCATTTTAGTTGCGATTGCTGTCGTGCGGTTTTTCTTTTTTATACCCAAAAATAATTTACCAGCTGATATCTCCGGTAGGGAAGTTCTTTTTGAAGGACAAGTAATCGATAATCCAGATATTCGAAATTTTAATCAACAATTAATTATTTCTCCATCAAATCAAGCAATAAATATTTTAATTATTGTTCCTAAAGAGATTAATATTTCCTACGGTGATTTATTGAAAGTTAACGGCGTTATAGAAACTCCTCAAAATTTTTTAACTGAAGTTGGTAAGGAATATAATTACAAAAAGTACTTAGCCAATAAAGATGTTTACTATTTAATAAAATATCCTGAAATTGAAATTATTTCTTCAGGACACGGCCATAAAATTAAAGCGATTTTATTTAATATTCGCAATTCTTTTATTCAAAATATTGAAAAAGTTCTTATTCCACCAAAAAGTAGTTTAGCCAATGGGCTTTTAGTTGGGGCACGTGGGGGTATTGATAATGATTTACGACAAAAATTTATTGAGACTGGTACAATTCATATTGTTGCATTATCTGGCTACAACCTTTCGGTTATAGGGGATAACATCATTTTAGTTTTTGGGTTAATTTTTACTCAAGCTGTTTCAATGGTCATCGGTCTTATTTTTATAATTCTTTTTATTATTATGACAGGGGCAACAGGAACTGCTGTGCGAGCAGGAATCATGGCCACGATTTTATTATTTGCCAGAATTTCTGGACGTAAATATGAAGCCGGTCGAGCTCTAATTATTACTGGGCTTCTAATGATAGTTTATGACCCTAGATTTATTACCGATTTATCATTTCAGCTTTCATTTTTGGCAACTTTCGGTTTGATATTTATAATGCCAAAAACTATTGAGCATTTAAAATTTCTTCCTTATGGTTTTAAAATTCGAGAGAATGTTGCAACAACTCTTTCTGCAACAATAGCTGTTTTGCCTTTGATTTTATATTCAACTGGTGTTTTTTCTTTAGTTTCATTACCAGCAAATATTTTAATTCTACCTTTTATTCCTGTTACGATGCTTTTAAGTTTTTTGACTGGAATATTTGGTTATCTTTCTCCTGTTATATCTATTCTCTTTAGTTATTTAGCCAATATCCTTCTTTCTTATATATTGTTTATTACGAAATTTTTTGCATCTCTATCTTTTGCGAGTTTTAGCTTTCAATCGTTTCCTTTTATCTTAACTATTCTAATTTACTTTATTCTTCTATGGTGGATATTTAAAAATGAAAAATAATTTATTTGACCAATTTATTTTGTTCTTTTTTATTAGATATTAAAAAAATAACATATTTACCTAAAATAACTCATAAGATAATATAAGTAATGTTATTCTTTACCAACTGAAACCCATAGGATTAGTTTGGTAAAAAAGTAAAATGTTAACTTATCTGATTTTACCATTTCTGAATTTTTACCATCTTAAACCTATGGGTTTGACTTGGTAAAAGTGATATAATAATAAATATGAGCATTGAAAGGGAGGTTCTTCAATATTTAAGTGATAATAGAGAAAAAAGAATTAGTCGATATAAGGGAGTGCGAATCGGCTTATTTGGATTGCCGGATTTTAAATATTATAAATATCAAACATTGGCAAATAGATGCTCTGAATTAAAGAGAAAGGGTTATATTAAAGAGGTAAACGGGGAATATCTTCTGACTTTTAAAGGAGAAGATTTTCTAAACAAGAAAACTAAAAATAATTTTAAAAAATTTGAACCAAATAAAACGAAAGATGACCCCAAGAATTTATTACTTTTATATGATATTCCTCAAGATAAAACAGCAGAAAGAAATTGGTTTAGAAGAGAATTAATAAAATTTCATTTTATTATGATTCAAAAAAGTGTCTGGGTAGGGCCGTCACCATTACCACAGGATTTTATTGCATATGTTAAAGAAATTGATATTGAGGATAAAGTAAAAACTTTCAAGCTAGAGAAAGGATATAAATTAGAAAATTAATAAAATTTAATGAAAAATATTTTTACCAACTGAAACCTATGGGTTAGGATTGGTAAAATGAAAAATAGCTCTGTAAAGGAGAATAATTGAGTAAATTAATTGATTATTATATTACTAAGTAGTTTTAGACTTTTTGAATTGCATTTATGTAAGTATATTCAACCCTTTCCCAGTTTAGATTTTGGAAAAATGATTCAACATAATCTTTTTTTTGTGAAGTTGGAAAATCATAAACAAAAGAATGTTCCCACATATCGAGAAGTAAAATAGGAGAAGTACCATTAAGTTGACCCAAATGTTGTTCATCTATCCAAGATAAAAATAATTTTTCTGAAGTCCTGTCGTAAGACAACATTGCCCATCCAATACCTCTAGTCAATGCTAATTTTTTAAATTGAACAAGAAAATTTTCAAAAGTCCCCCACTCTTTTTCTAGCGCTTGGTGTAAAGGACCATTTATATTAAGTGAAGCAGGACCATTCTCTAGGCAGTCAAAAAAATATTCATGATTTCTGACCCCATTAAACTCAAAAGCGAAACGTCGATACATTTCGCCGATTTGATAACCGTTTGTTTCCAGGTCTTGCTGGTATTCACTAATTTTATTTAAAACTAAATTAGCATTTGAGACATAGGCCCGATAAAGCTTTAGATGCTCTTCAATATTTTTATCAGACAGACCTATTAAAGCTTTTAATTTATATTCTTTTGGTGTGAAAATTTCTTTAGTCATAATGAATTATATTTTATTTAGTGATAATATATGTAGTATAGCACGTGTCCCGTTAGATATTTAGTATTTATCAAACGGAACATTAATTATATATAATATATCTAATTGAGATGAAATTCTCTAAAAAATATTTACCATATTTACTAATTATATTTTTGCTAATGTGTTTAGTGGTTGTTGTCTATATCCAAATAAATGATAAAACTCGAAGTGAATTTCTTAAAATTGTTTTTCTAGATGTTGGACAAGGAGATGCGATTTATATAGAAGCTCCAAATGGCCGACAAATATTAATCGATGGTGGTCGAGACCAAATCATTTTACCCAAACTTGCTCAAATTATGCCACTGGGCGACAAATCGATTGATTTAATTATAGCTACTAATCCAGACCAAGATCATATTGGTGGGCTTATTGATGTCTTCAAAGAATATAAAATTGGTCAAGTCATTGAAACTGGAATAGAAAAAGATAGTTATACATTTAAAGAATTCAATCAAGTTATTGAGGAAAAAGAAATAATAAAAAACAAAGCCTTGAGAGGTCAGAAAATAATTTTAGATGACAAAAAAAATATATATTTTGAAATTTTATTTCCCGACCGCGATGTTTCAGATTGGGAAGCAAATGACGGCTCGATAGTAGGGAAGCTGGTTTATGAGGAGCAGTCTTTTTTATTTATGGGTGATGCGACAAAGTATACTGAAAATATAATTCGCTGGAATGAAAAAAAAGAAGTACTTGATATTGATGTGCTTAAGTTAGGGCATCATGGTTCAGATACAAGTACGACAGAATATTGGCTCTATTTGACAAGTCCAGAAATAGCAATAATATCGGCTGGAGCCAATAATAAGTATGGGCATCCTGACCAAGAAGTAATAAATAATTTAGAAAAATTAAATATCCCATATTTTGAAACAGCGAAAAAAGGAAACATTGTTATCCAAACAAATGGACACGACTTATTTCTTAAAAGCAAGTAGAGGAATTATTTAATAATTCCAGCTTTTTTTAGGACAGCGTAGGCTCCGTTTTTATTGATTGTCTTAATAGCTTTAGTTGAAAGAGTTAAGGGGAAATATTTTTTCAATTCTGGTACATAAATACGTTTTTTCTGTAAATTTGGGTATTTTCTGACCTTGCCTGTAGGGTTAAATTTGGTAGCACGAACAATGTTGGAATATCCTCCAGCCACAAGCGAACCCTTTTTAGTTATTGCACAAACTTTTGCCATATTTCAGTAATTAAATTTTAATATTTATCAATATAATTTATGCTTGCCCGTCCTTTGGCGGGCGCATCCGCCAAACATGCTTTAGCTTGTGGCGGAAGCCATTTCATAATCAAGTGTTCGTATGTTATCATATTGAAAGTATTTAATCAAGAATATTATGGTTGATCAAATTTTTTCAATTGTCATACTTATTATGTCTGTTGTTATCCATGAAGTAGCTCATGGGTATACAGCATATCGTTTGGGGGATAATACGGCTCGGATAGCTGGGCGTCTAACCTTAAACCCACTTAAACACCTAGACCTTTTTGGGTCAGTTATTTTACCTGGCTTGTTGGTTTTGATGAATACAAATTTTATTATTGGATGGGCAAAGCCAGTTCCATATAATCCTCGAAATCTAAGAAATGGTAAAAGGGGAGATTTATTAGTATCGATAGCGGGCATTATAGCAAATATTTTCCTAGCGGTAATATTTGGTTTATTAATAAGATATGGCTATCTTTTCGGTCTGTCAACCAATGATAATTTATCGTCAGGACCTCTTTACACAATGTTTGGCACAATAGTCCTTATCAATCTTGTTTTAGCGTTATTTAATCTGATTCCTATTCCACCCCTCGATGGGTCAAAGGTTCTTTTCTCTTTTTTGCCAGCCAGGTGGGTTAATATTCAAAATTTTTTAGAGCAATACAGCTTATACATCCTGATCTTTTTTATTTTTTTTGTATGGGATAAAGTTTTCCCAGTTGTCTTTATTCTCTTTTCATTTCTGACAGGTCTTAGCTAAAACACTTGCATTTTAAGGGATGATATAGTAAAGTATTCTGGCTAGTCGTTCAAGGACTATTTATTTTGTCTTTATTAAAACTAGTAATAATTTTTATTAAAAATGCCGACAATTAATCAACTTATTAAGAAAAACAGAAAATCAATTAAGAAAAGATCTAAAGCTGTAGCTTTAGCTCGTGGTTTTAATACGATAAAAAATAAACCAGTATTTTATCCATCACCCTTTAAGCGTGGTGTTTGTTCGAAGGTCACTACGACTACTCCGAAAAAACCAAACTCAGCATTACGAAAAATAGCTCGTGTTCGATTAACAAATGGTATGGAAGTTACCGCTTATATTCCTGGAGAAGGACATAGCTTACAAGAACACTCAGTTGTCATGTTACGTGGTGGACGCGTCAAAGATCTTATTGGAGTAAGATATCATATTGTTCGTGGACGTTTAGATACAACAGGTGTTGAAAAGCGTCGCCAGGCCAGAAGTTGTTATGGAGCTAAAAGACCTAAGGTAGCTAAGAAGGCATAAAGTATGAGAAGAAAAATAAAAAATCGAAATATTACAGAACCAGATATAACTTATAAGTCTCAGAAGCTAAGTAAGTTTATTAACAATATAATGTTAGATGGGAAGAAAGAAACTGCCCGCAAAGCAGTATACAAGGCTTTTGCCATTATTAAAGAAAAAACTGGTAATCCTAATCCTTTAGAAATTTTTGACACCGCTATTAAGAATGCTGGTCCATTAGTTGAGGTTCGATCACGCCGAATTGGTGGAGCCAATTATCAAGTCCCTCGTGAAGTTAGACCTGAGCGTCGTTTGGCATTGGCAATGCGCTGGATAATTGGTGCCGCTCGAAGTAAAAAAGGTTCACCAATGCATCAAAAATTAGCTGAAGAACTAATGGCCGCGGCCAAAAATGAAGGAGTAGCTATTAAAAAGAAAGAAGATACTCATAGAATGGCAGAGTCAAATAAAGCCTTTGCTCATTTTACTTGGTAAGTTTTATGTTATGGAATCCCGTATGAAATCGCGGACGCGATAAATACGGGAAGATAAATTTTTTTTATTAATTTAATTTTTTAAAATAGGAATAGCAGATTGTTTTATTACTAGTCCGCGTCCTATTTCATACGGGATGGAAAGAGATTACCCATTAGAAAAAGTTCGAAATTTCGGAATTATTGCTCATATTGACGCTGGTAAGACGACAACTTCTGAAAGAGTTTTGTATTATACAGGTGTGTCTCATAAAATTGGAGAAGTCCACGATGGGGAAGCTATTACAGACTGGATGGAGCAGGAGAGAGAAAGAGGGATAACCATTACCTCAGCAGCTATTACTTGTTTTTGGACACCAACATATACTCCGGCTGAATTTAGAACAAAAGAAGGAGCCAAAAATTCTTACAAACATCGTTTTAATATAATAGATACTCCTGGGCACATTGATTTTACTGTTGAAGTAAAGCGTTCTCTTCGGGTGCTTGATGGAGCGGTTGTCGTCTTTGATGGAGTAGCAGGAGTTGAACCTCAATCAGAAACAAACTGGCGTTATGCTGACGAGGCTATGGTTCCGAGAATTTGTTTTGTGAATAAACTAGATCGAACTGGAGCTTCTTTTGAACACTCATTTAAAACCATCAAAGATCGTCTTAGTCGTAATGCTGTTCGCATGCAAATTCCAATTGGTCTCGAGGAAAATCATAAAGGAGTAGTTGATTTATTAAAGATGAAAGCTTTTTATTTCGAAGGAGAAAGAGGGGATATAATCGTTGAAAAAGATATTCCAGAAGATTTGAAAAATGATGCTTTGAAATATCATGATGAATTAATAGAAAAAATTGTTGAACATGATGATATTGCTATGACAGAATATTTGGATGGGAAAATTCCAGATATTGCTACTCTCAAAAGTATTTTAAGAAAAGCTGTTATTGCAAACAAAGTTTTTCCAGTTTTCACTGGAACAGCTTTAAAAAATAAAGGAGTCCAATTAGTCTTAGATGGAGTCATTGATTACTTGCCTTCACCACTTGATATTCCTGCTATTGAAGGTATTAATCCGGATAACGAAGAAAAAATTTTGAGACATGCAGACGATAACGAACCTTTTTCAGCTTTAGCTTTCAAGGTTGCTACGGATCCATTTGTTGGTCAATTGATTTATTTCCGTGTCTATTCCGGTTCTTTAGCAGCAGGAAGTTATGTTTATAATCCTCGAACACGCACCAAGGAGCGTATTGGCCGAATAGTTCGAATGCACGCTAATGATCGTGAAGAAGTTAAAAAAGTTTATGCCGGAGAAATTGCGGCTGCTGTCGGGCTTAAGGATACGATTACTTCTGATACATTGTGTGATGAAGCACATCCAATTGAGCTTTATAAAATTATCTTTCCAGAACCAGTTATTCAACTTCGTGTTGAGCCAAAGACAAAGGCTGACCAAGAAAAAATGGGTATGGCTCTAAATCGTTTGGCACAAGAAGACCCAACATTTAAAATTTTGACCGATGCTGAGACAAACGAAACCATAATTTCAGGTATGGGTGAATTACACTTAGAAATTATTGTTGATCGAATGAAAAAGGAATTTTCAGTTGAAACCAATGTTGGTAAACCACAAGTGGCATACAGAGAGACCATTACTGGTCCAGGGGAAGCTGAAGGTAAATACATTAAGCAATCGGGTGGTCGTGGAAACTATGGTCATGTTCGCATTAGGGTTAAACCAATGGATCTAACCGTAGATGAAGATGATTTACCAAGAAATACTAAAAGAGAAAAAGGATTTGAATTTATTAACAATATTAAAGGAGGTGTTATTCCACAAGAATATATTCCTGCTTGTGAGAAAGGATTTCGTGAAGGCTTAGACCGAGGTATTTTGGCAGGTTTCAAATTAGTAAATATTTCTGTTGATCTATGGGATGGTTCTTACCATGAAGTTGACTCAAACGAAATGGCTTTCAAGATTGCATCCTCGATGGCAGTCCAAGATGCTTGTCGATCAGCCAGACCAGTTATTCTTGAACCGATGATGAAAGTTGAAGTTATTACTCCAGAAAAATTTATGGGTGATGTGACAGGTAGCTTATCCTCAAAGCGAGGATTGATTGAAGGAATGGAATCACGAGGAATGAATCAAGTTGTTAAAGCTGTTGTGCCTCTATCAGAAATGTTTGGTTATATGACGACTTTGCGTTCAATGACTGAAGGCCGTGCCGGATTTACCATGGAATTTTTGCGTTACGACATCGTCCCCCAAAATATTGCTACAACTATCATTGAAGCTCGAAAGTAGGAGTATATCTATACTAAAAATTAAATAAAGATCTACCACTTCTCGCCCCTCGAAGCTTTAGCGAAGTGGGGTTGCTACAACTATCATTGAAGCTCGAAAGTAGGAGTATATCTATACTAAAAATTAAATAAAAACCTATTAAACAAAGCCCTTATTTAAGGGTTTTGTTTTTTTATAAAGCTGATTTTAGAAAAATTTAAATTATGTTATAATAGAAAATCAAATATTTATTAAAGGTCAATATTTATTAGTTAATTTTTCCTAATATGAATCCCGTTAGAAGTCGCGATCGCGACTGAATAATTGGAGGATAAATAATTTATAAGAATATTAATATAAAAGTGGATTGAGAGGAACCTGTTGGTTGATCGCGATCTACTTCTAAACGGGATGAATAATTATCAAAAAGGAAATACAAGTGTCATTGTTTCTTTGGTTGTCGTGATTGTTGTTATTGGTTTGGCGGTTTATGGTCTTTCAAGAAATGGTGGAAATTCTACCACGACCAAAACCAGACAAACGACGATTGAAAGAACAATTAACACCCAAAATACAATGGATAATAATGTGGATAGTTCTGCTCTTCAAGCAAAAGCGGGAGATGTTTTAATCGTTAATTATACTGGTCGACTCGCCGATGGCACAGTTTTTGACTCAAATGTTGATCCGAAATTTGGCCACGTTGAACCGTTTAAATTTATTTTAGGTGCTGGTTATGTCATAAAAGGTTGGGATGATGGTTTAGTAGGTATGAAAGTTGGAGAAAAAAGAACTCTAACTATTCCTCCCGAACTTGGTTATGGAGCTACGGACAATGGGCCTATTCCAGCAAACTCAACTCTTATTTTTGAAATTGAGTTGTTAAGTATTGAATAGAATGAATCCCGTATGAAATCGCGGACGCGACTAAAACGGGATGGAAAATATTATTGTTAGTTTAATTTTAAAATAGGAATATCAGACAAGTAATCTTCAGGTCCGCGTCCTATTTCATACGGGATGAAAAAAATAAAAAGTTTGTTTACTAATAAAGTTTTTAAAAATAAGAAACTCTGGTTTTTAGGGGGAGCTATTTTTCTGATCCTTCTAATTATTATTCTCGGTGGTGGTAAAAAAGATCAAGATCTAATTATTGAAACTGCCAAGAAAATTAATTTACAGCAAACCATTTTAGCTACAGGCCAAGTTGTTTCTAGTACCGACTTAAATCTTTCTTTTAATTCAGGAGGTACTGTTAAGGCCATTCGCGTTAAAGTAGGGGATAAAGTTAGAGCTGGACAGCTTTTGGCTAATTTGGAGCAGGGTTCAGTTTTAGCCGATTTAACTTCGGCTCGCGGAGCGTTGGCCGCATCAAATGCCAAATTGAAAAAAGTATTGGAACAAGGAGAAGTCTCTTTGGCCAAGGTCGCTCTTGAAGCAGCTGAAGCTAATTTCTTAAATACTAAAAACGCTCAAGAAACTCTTGTTAATAACGCTTATAACAATCTGATGAATTCTGCTTTAGAAGCAGTGCCCGAAGATATAGAAAATGATTATGTGGCACCAATTATTAGTGGTGTTTATGCTTTTGAGACGGAGGGTCAAATCAAATTAAGTTTATATAATAGCTCTGGAGGAATTAGTTTTAAAACTTCTGGTTTAGTTAATGATGTTGGTTTAGTAAATTCGATTACCGCTCAGCCAATCGGTAATTCAGGTCTTTACGTAACTTTTCCAAGTGGTTCGACTTCAAACGATGATTGGATTATTAACATTCCAAATAAGAAAGCAGTAAATTATTTAACTAATTACAATTCTTATCAAACTTCTTTAAAGACACAACAAACAGCGCTTGACCAAGCCCGTCTTTTAGTTGACCAGCGCCAGATAGAATATAATCTGGCATTATCTAGTGCCTCAGGTTCAAATATTGATTTGGCTAGAGCAGATGTCTTATCAGCTCAAGGGCAAGTCGAAAGAGCTCAAGCTAGGTATAATGATACAGTGATCGTAGCTCCAACCGAAGGAACAATAACCAGTATTGATATAAAAATAGGAGAACTTGCTCAACCCCAAAAAGAAGCCATCATTTTGCAAGATGTCTCCAATATTTATTTGGAGGCTAATATTAATGAAGCCAATATTACTAATGTCAGCATCGGTTTACCAATAGAAATAACTTACGATGCTTTTGGCACGGAAAAAATCTTTCATGGTCAAGTTGCTAAAATTGACCCATCATCAACGATTGTTGGCGGAGTCGTCAATTATAAAATTACAGCCAGTGTTGATCAGATTGAAGACCTAAGGCCTGGTATGACAGCGAACATGACGATCATTGTTAAAGACAAAAAAGATATTCTGGCTGTTCCGCAAAGATCTTTAATTATTGATGATAACAATCAGAAAAAAATTAGAATAATAACTAATAATAAGAAAAACAAATACGAAGAAGTCCCCGTTACAACTGGTATGGAAGGGGATGGAGGATTAGTTGAAATATTAAGTGGCTTATTGGAAGGAGACTCGTATGTTGTTCTGATAAAGAAAAAATAATTTAGCTTTTTAGCTAAAAATTAAAGATAAATTCGGTTTAATAATAAAATTATTATTTGCTGTGATTTACAACTAGCATGTTAATTGAACTTAAAGATATAGTAAAAAATTATGATAATGGTGGAGTCATAACACGCGTTTTGCATGGAGTTAGTTTATCTGTTGATCACGGAG
>CAYSSZ010000020.1:0-5967 GCA_964434095.1 uncultured Candidatus Saccharibacteria bacterium
GTTCGTGTTCCGTCTCCGCAAGTCTAAATCTTAAACCCTTTGTTTCTTTGTATTTCCCTGAATCTTTGAATCTTGGATACTTTGATCCCTTTGCATTTTCTCGCGAAGCGAGTCCGTGTAATTTTAGTTGTATTTTATAGATAACCAGTCAAGGGCGACCGAGACGGTTCGAATCCTTTTGTGGCAGCAAAATAAGCGAAGCATTTTTTGCGGGGAGAAGAAAGTAAACTGCTTTGCTTGCTCATAGGAATCGAATAGCGAAAGCATATTTTCTTAGCAGGGGGAATAGTTGAGCAGGTGACCAGACAAAACTTTTTCAATAATATAATTTAGTATGAGCTTTTTTGTATTCCTCTATACATTTTTGCCAGCTTAACTGGAGTGTTTGTAGATATTCTTCCTTAACATTAGTATTTCCAAACTGTTGTTTAAAAGTAAGACCGATATTAATTTTGAAACCAACAGCAATATTGTAATTTCTCATCAAATAAATATGTCGATCAGCCATATAATTAATTAATTCTTCGTTAGTAGAAGCTGGGCATAAGAAACCTGTAGTTCCATCATCAATAAATTCCTCTGTAAAACTGTCTCTTTTAGCTATTATCGCTGATTGAGCGACGCAAGCTTTTACAAAAGTTTCTTCATATTTTTCTCCTGATGATATTCCCCAAAAGAGATTCGAAGAAATTAAATAATCAACAATATTATTATTAAGATCTTCAACATAGATAAAATTTTTTACATCATCATTTATTTGAGAAAGTATTTCATTGCGGGAAATATTTTCTGAGTGAATCAAAAACAAAGATATTTGAGAAGAAAACATGTTTATTTTTCGTAAGATATCTATTGCTATACGAGCTTCATTAATAGAATTAACAAAAGTGACAACCGTAAATCTAATTAAACCAAAACGGCTTCTAATAATTTCTTTTTTCTTTTCATTAGAGTCTCCGCTTACAGATTTATAGTCGGCTATTAATGTTTTGATATCCACGAAAGGCTTAATAACCTCAATTTTTGATTCAGAGAGGTTCTTTGAGAGATGTTTTTTTATTGAATCGGAATCTACTTTAACACAATCGGCTTTTTTAAGTACAATATTTAACAATTTTGATATAAGAAAATTATGACGTTTATTTCCACTAAAGTAATTTCTATGATTTGCTTCCGAAATATTTATATATAATGGTCTTTTATATTTTTTTGCCAATAGATATCCAGCCAAAGTACTTACAGGCTGATCCTCACAAATTATTATATCAGCATGAAAAACCCCCTTATTTTTTATTTGGAAAGAAGCCAATTTATAAAGATCAAAAACTTTAAAAATAAAAGGATTATCTTTTGTCTGATACAACCAAATTTTTTCTATCAAATGTTGGCCAACGCTATCATTTTTTGAATCTTTCCTTAAGCCTCCAGCAACAACCACAAAAAGCATATTGACCAATGCCGAATATTCCACAATTCTTTTTTGGCTGAGACTGTTATTCCCAAATATTGTTTTATCTTCAGATAAGATTAAGGCTTTCATAATCTTGACTCATTTATAATATCATTTATTGACTAAATACTCTAGCTTATTCCAAGGCTGAAAGGGAATTAAAAGACAGATATTGACAAATAAGAGAAGTTAATATATTATAATTAAATATGAATAAAAAATTAATAATATTTTTAATGATTTCCTTTTTTTCCTTTATTTTTATTACTGAAAAAGTGGATGCCTCTTGTTATAATTATTCAGATCCTATTGAGGATAGTTATAATTGTGGGGTTTATGATTATAACGGACTGTATAATTATAATGATATTTATAATTGGAATAATACCTACGATTACACAAATTTGTATGATTATAATTCTCGTTATAATTGGAACAACACATATGATTATACGAATGTATATGATTACAGCAGTCAGTATGTAGGAAATAATATTTACGATTATAATGCTCGTTACGAATGGAATAATACATATGACTATTCAAATACATTTAATTATCAAAATATTTATGATTATAATCGTATTTATCCCTATTCTAGTATTTATAACTATAATAATTTATATCCAGGTAGAGACATATATAATTATGGGTACTTGTATCCTTGTTGGTAATAAAAAAAGCGACAGAGATGTCGCTTTTTTTATTATTCTGTAAGTTGAGGTTTCTCTAAAGTTAATGTCTCAATTTCCAAAGAGTCTCCAGTAATACGTAGGACATCTTTATCAATTTTTTTAAATTCGTTGTTTGATTTATTAAAATGATTAATTACTGTTCCTAAAGCATTACCTAGTTTTTGATGAGTTTCTTCATAAGATCGAAGATGATTTCCTAGTTCACCAACTCTTTTGACAATGTCCTTGGCACTGTCTTCTATCTGCATAGCCTTAAGTCCTTGTAGAACAGTTTGCAAATAAGCCAAAAAGGAAGTCGGAGAGACAATTATCACTTTATATTTATTCGCTGCACGTTGAATTAGATTTTCGTTTTCATCAGTAATATTTCCAATTTTATTGATCAGTAGATCATAATAAATAGCTTCATGTGGAATAAACATAAAAGCAAAATCCATTGTATTTTTATCTGGTTGAATATATTTTGATGTTTCGGTTATACGATTTTTTAAATCATTAACAAAAATTTTTTCTAATCTGTCTTTTTCGGTTTTGTCATTTGTTTCAGAAATGCGATTATAATTTTCTAATGAGAATTTTGAATCTATTGGAATGATTTTATCTTTAACAAAGACCACTGCATCAACAATTGTTCCATCAGGGAAAGGATATTGCATCTGATATGACCCTGGAGGCATAACGTTTTTGAGTAATGTTTCTAAATAATATTCTCCCAATACCCCCCGTTGTTTCGGATTTTTTAAGATGTCTTGTAAATTTTTCAATTGATCAGCAAAAGAAACAACTTGTTTATTTGTTTCATCAAGCCTAGTTATTTTTTCAGTAATATCGGCAATAATTCTTGAAGTCTCACTAGCTTGAAAGCGCATCGATTGATTCATTTCCTTTTGAGATTCTCCTAACTTATTGTCAATTGAGCGAGAAAGTTCATTTATTTGTTGAAGTAACAACTTGTTGGCTTCGGCGTTGCTATTATCAGGTTTTTTTCGAAAGGTAAAAAAGACTATAACTCCTAGTCCTAAAATAATTACTGTTAATAAAACGATTATTAATGTCTGCATATAAAAATATTATATCATAATTATATTTGGTATAATAAGGTTTATTATTAGGAAACAATTAAAAAACAAAAACAATGAAAACAGAAAATAAAGTTTTAATGCAAATGGCCAAGGATTCTCTTCGAAATAATTGGGGTAAAGCGGTTGGAGTTTCGTTTATTACTATAGTCATATTTACAGTTTTTGGTTTTCTAGAGGAAGCAGGTTCCATTATTACTTTGTTAATTGTTGGACCTTTCTCTTTGGGGTTAGTCGTCTTTTATTTAGCTATTTCTCGAGGACAGGAAGCCAAAATTGAACAGATCTTCTTTGGATTTAATTTATTTACAAAAGCCCTCGGTGCTTATTTGTTGATGATCTTATATATATTTTTATGGTCATTACTTTTGATCGTTCCAGGGATTATAGCTAAATATTCATATTCTATGGTTTTCTTTATTCTTGCTGATGATAATAATATTAAAGCCAAAGATGCTTTAAGAAAAAGTAAAGAAATAATGAATGGATATAAATTAAAATATTTTTATCTAAATCTTCGTTTTATAGGATGGGGGATATTGAGTCTACTTACATTAGGAATAGGTTTTCTGTGGTTAATTCCTTGGATGCAAACTAGTCAGGCTAAATTCTACGATGATATAAAATCAAAAAATTCCATTAAGACAAATGAAGAAGATGTATCTCAAGCTCCAGTCGAGTAAATTTTTATTGCAATTTCCCTAGATTATATCGTAGGGTATAAATCCAATCTTCGTCGATTTGGTCGCTTTCTTCTTTTTGTTTTAAAAGCCATTCTAAGTAACCTGGGTCTATTTGAGCAATTTCTTTGACTTCTTTACCACTGTACTTACCGAAATTAATATATTTCAAAAGTGTTGGGCGAGATGAAATTTCCACCATTTTTTCTAAGGCTTGATTTTGATTTAATTTTTCATTATCCATCAATTTATTTTGTAGTCTCTCAAAAAGTTTTTCTAAAACTAAAACATCTCCCATGGCATCATGGGCTGTAGCCTCAATTTCTATTTCTAATAGATAACGGAGATATTGCAAATTGTATCTTTCAATTTTTCCTTCAGGATCTAGATATCTGGCGACCCTCAAGGTGCAAATAAATTTATTTATTTCAATTCCTTCTTTTTTAAACATAGAAATATCAAAAATAGCATTATGGGCAACAGCAATGTTGTTTGAATCTCCAAATAGATTTTTAATTTTTTGATAGTCTTGGCTTTCCTGAAAAATTTCTTTACCTAGAATCATTTTGTTTGTAATATGGTGCACTGCCGAGGCTTCAGGAGGGATTTTTAGAGGTGGTTTAAAAAGTTCACAGAAAGTTTCCGATTCAGTTTTATAAGCCAACTGGCAAAGATAATCTTTATCTGTATTACCAGTTGTCTCAGTATCAAAAAATATTATTTTATATGACATGATGATATTTTATCATATTAATTGTTTTTACCCCAAAATGCATATATAATTCTCGTATGAATCAAGAATCTAGAGTCTGCCAGAATTGTCTACAAAATCTCAATATTGAGCCTAACGATTTTTTATTTTACGAAACAATTATTAGATTATTTAAAAAATTATGAAAAATGTATTTAAATACACTTTTATTAATGACAGAGAAGAAGCAATCAATTATTTAAATAATAAATCATTTAAAAGAGTTTTAGATGTAGGATATTCTGGCAATAATTGGTCTTCAAAATTTACTACTCATTATATTGACATAAATCAATCTGATCCAAATAAAATATTTTTCAAAGGAGATGTCAACTTACCTTTTATTTGGCAGAAATAGAAAAAGACGTAGAGTTAAATGGTAAATTTGATTTTAGCGTATGTACACATACCTTAGAAGATCTTATTAACCCATATTATATTTGTATAATGCTTGAAAAATATTCAAATGAAGGTTTTATTGCAGTTCCTTCTAAATATCAAGAATTAAACAGGAAAGAAGGACATTATAGAGGGTATATTCACCACAGGTATATTTTCAATAAAGAAAATGATGATTTTATTGCATATCCAAAGTTAAATTTTATTGATTTTGATAATCGATTTGATAAAATTTCTTCTCAATTAAATCCACAAAACACAGAATTACAATTTTTTTGGAAAGATAAAATAGATTTAAAAATAATAAATAACAATTACATGGGGCCTTCTGTAGGCCATGTGAAAAGCTATTATAATAGTCTTTTAAATTAGTTTGAATCGTTTTCTATAGTAATAATATCACCCAGAGAAAGCATTAAAAGTTTATTAGATTTTTATTTCAAATTTGGTATACTAACGTTATGACATTACACGAGAATATAAAAAATCAAATAAAAGAATCAATGAAATCAGGGGATAAAGTTCGACTTGAGGTCATGCGTGGTCTTTTGACAGCCTTCACAAACGAATTAGTAGCAACAGGTAAAACCCCTCAAGATATACTTACTGATGAACAAGCTCTTACAGTAATAATTCGGTTAGCCAAGCAGAGAAAAGATTCAATAGAACAGTTTGGAAAAGGAGGAAGACAAGATTTAGTAGAAGATGAAAAGGCTCAACTTAAAATTCTAGAAGAATTTTTACCAGAAATGATGGATAGGGAAGAAATTAAAAAATTAATAAAAAATAAAATTCAAGAATTGGGAATTAATGATGCAACAAAAAAAGGCATGTTGATGCAAGTATTAATGAAAGACCTCAAGGGCAAAGCTGATGGGAGTTTAGTAAAAGAAATTGTGGACAGTTTACTTTA
>CAYSSZ010000020.1:6067-10675 GCA_964434095.1 uncultured Candidatus Saccharibacteria bacterium
GGATGAAATTAATATTGAGATGGTTAATAGTTTCTGCTTCAATTTGGTTAACTGCCCAATTTTTTGACGGTATCATCATTAGCTCAATTGGAGTAGTTTTTGTGGTTGGGGCATGTCTTACACTTTTTAATTTTTTTATAAAACCAATAATTAATATTCTAACCCTGCCGTTAAATATTATTACTCTTGGAATTTTTTCCTTAATAATTAATGGAATTGTTTTTTGGTTCATCGGTAGTTTTGTTGATGGATTTACCATAGCTAGTTTCATGAGTGCTTTTTGGGGAGCTTTGATAATTTCAGTTGTTAATTGGTTGTTGTCCAAAGTATTTCATTTTGATTAAATAAATGTCATTTTTTAAAAAAAGAAAAATATTAGTTACTCACAATGGGGCTTTTCATGCCGATGATCTTTTCGCGACGGCAACTCTTTCAATATTAGAAAAGGGTAATATAAAAATTATTCGTACTCGCAATCCGGAAATCATTGAAAAAGGTGACTATGTTTACGATGTTGGTGGAGTCTATAATGAATTCAATAATAGATTTGATCATCATCAAAAAGGTGGGGCAGGCCAAAGAGAGAATGGCATACCCTATTCTTCTTTTGGTTTGATTTGGAAAAAGTATGGAGAGAAAATTTGTGGAAGTAAAGAAATTGCAGACTATCTTGATAGAAAAATAGTTCAACCAATTGATGCCGTTGATAATGGAATTGATATTTCAGTTCCAAGGTTTGGAAATCTAAATTATTATTCTGTATCAGATATTTTTAAGGCATTTTATCCAAGTTGGAAAGAGGATGTCATTGATATTGATTTAATATTCAAAAAAGAAGTAGAAAAAATAATCCCTCTCTTAAAAAGAGAAATTAAAGTGACTCAAGATGATTTTGAGGGGAAGGAAATCATTGTTGAGAGTTACAATAAAAAGGAAGATAAGAGAATTATTATTTTAGATAGACCCTTTCATCGAAACTTACTACAGGATATTTTGCCAATTTACCCTGAACCTATCTATTTTATTTATCCAAGTTCCCACAGTGATGATTGGAAAATTGAAGCTGTTCGCAAAGACTTAAAAACCTATGAGAGTCGAAAACTTTTTCCTGAGACTTGGCGAGGTTTGATTAATGGGGATAAAAAGTTAGTAGAATTAACTGGAGTCGATGATATTATTTTTTGTCATCAATCTGGATTTTTTGCTCAGACTAAATCAAAAGAGGGAGCTATTGCCCTTGCCGAAAAAGCTTTGAATAGCAACTAGGAACTAGCAACTAGGAACTAGAAAATAAAAAATAATATGATAGGAGATTATAAAAAACTTCAAGTCTGGGAAAAATCAATAGATTTTGTAAAAGATATTTACATTATTACAAATAGTTTTCCAAAAAATGAGATTTATGGTTTAATTTCTCAGATAAGAAGAGCGGCTGTTTCTATCCCAGCTAATATTTCTGAAGGAAGATTAAGAAATGGAGAAAATGAATTTAAGCATTTTCTTTATATTTCTTTTGGTTCAGGAGGAGAGCTAGAGACACACTTAGAAATAGCTAGGAGATTAGGTTATTTAGAAGAAGTAAGATATAAAGAATTAGATCAGAAACTATCTGAAATAATGAAAATGTTAAATTCTTTAATTAGAAAGCTAGAAGCTAGTTCCTAGTTGCTAGAAGCTAACCCATATGTTTATCGATGAAATAAAATTTTATGCTCGTGCTGGCCGTGGTGGAGACGGGGTTGTTCGTTGGCGTCATGAAAAATTTATTGATAAAGGTGGTCCAAATGGAGGAGATGGCGGAAAGGGTGGAGATGTTTATGCTTTAGCTGTTCAGGATATTCATTTATTGGCTAAATATAAAAATAAAAAAGAATTCCATGCCGAGGATGGTGAATCAGGTATGGGTGGAAGTAAACATGGTAAAAATGGTCAAGATAAGATAATTGAATTTCCAGTTGGAACAATAATAACTTTTGTTGGAAACGGAGCATCTGTTTCTCTTGATAAAGTTGGGCAGAAAGAATTATTACTTAAAGGAGGAAATGGGGGATATGGCAATGAAAGATTTAAAAGTTCGATCAATACTACGCCGAAAAAAGCCACTAAAGGAGAATTAGGAGAGGAGGGTAATTTTAAAGTTGAACTTGAGCTTTTTGCTGATGTTGGTTTGGTTGGAATGCCTAATGCTGGTAAATCGTCACTTTTAAATGCTATTACTAATGCAAATGCAAAAATTGGAAGCTTCCAATTTACAACGCTCGATCCAAATCTTGGAGATTTTTATGGTTTTGTTATTGCCGATATTCCAGGTCTTATTGAAGGGGCAAGTGAAGGAAAAGGTTTAGGAACGAAATTTTTGCGACACATTAAAAGGACAAAAATGTTAGCACATTTAATATCTTTGGAAAATCCGAAGCCGATGGAAACTTATAAACAGATTCGTAAAGAATTGAAAATTTATGATGAATCACTATTAAATAAAAATGAAATTATCATACTGACCAAAACAGATATAATTTCCGATAAAAAAATTATTGAGAAAATAAAAAAAGAATTTAACAAATTAAAAAAGCCCATTTTTACCTTAACCTTATACGATGATGAATCGATCAAATATCTGATAGATGATCTTGTAAAATTATTAAGAAAAGAATAAAATATTGACTATTATTAATTTTTTTAAAAAATATTTTGAAAATGAATAAAGATTCAAGCATTTCGTCAGTTTTAATATTTGTAGTTATAGTTTTATTATTGGGGGGAGCATATTGGTATGATAAGAATAATAAAGTGATAGAAAATCCAGATAAAGAACAGGGACAATCAAATCAAGAACAATCAATCAATAATAATTTAAGTCAATCTTCATGTTCACCGGAATTTCAAATTGCGATAGAAACATTAAATGCTTCTCAATGCGATAGTGCATTTCCTAGTGAAGGAATAACACCAGCCAGAGATTCAAAAGCCCCTTATTATCCGAATTATTGTCGAGAATTATGTCTTATGAAAATTGCTCTGATAAATGATGATATGACATTATGTGCAGGAATAAGCCACATGGATAGTAATGTCCCTCTTGTCGAAGGTTATGATGATCCAAGAGAAGTTGGTACATATCGAGATCACTGTATAATGAATGTGGCTAAAAAAACAAATAATACTAATATGTGTAATGAAGTAGAAACTGATTGGGCTAAAACTAATTGTCCAACGATAGTTGGAGGGGTGCAACAATAAAATAATCAAAAAATTCTCTCTTGTGAGAGAATTTTTAAATTAGTGAGGGGGTCGGTCACACATAAAATTCTTCTGAATTTTTGAGTGACCTCGTTCGGATTTTAATTGGTCAGGAATAATTTTCTCGCCGACGCTCGAAAATTTTCACGACCCTGGCTCGCGATTTTGCCTGCTGGCAAAATTATCGCTCCGCCTCACAAAAGCGAAAAAGAGTGACGAAGGTCACTCTTTTTGAATTCGCGCTTTTGTGCCCCGTGAGGGGATCGAACCCCCGACCATCTCCTTAAGAGGGAGCTGCTCTACCAGCTGAGCTAACAGGGCATGTTAACTACTTTTTTATATAAAACATTATTACCTCATATTAGCTTTAGACCTACCAAAACAGATAACAGTGCATGTAAACTACTTTTTATATAAAACATTATTACCCCATATTAGCTATAGACCTACCAAAACAGCTAACAGGGCATATTTATTTTTTAAAACTTTTTAATTATTACAAATAAATAATCTTTTGTAAACGCTTTTCCATTTTATATTTTTTGAGTTATAATTATTAATATGGAACAACCTAAGATAAACAAAGATGAAGAAAAAAAGAAATCTAAAGATACTCAATTAGAAATAAATTTCGAAGAGGCAGAATTGTTATTAAAACAACAACAAGAAAAAGAAAAAAATGAAAAGCTTGAAATAGCTAAAAGATATGGAGTTGTTGATTGGGAATCTATACACAGAGAAGGCCAAGAATGGTATGTTGGAAATATGAGTTTAAAAACATGGCTAGAGCTAAATTCAGGTAATGATAATTCTGATATGTATGATCCGGAAAAATATTGGGCAGCTAAGAAAGCACAAGGAATAAAGAGGAAAAATGAGGAAAGTTATAAAAAAGCATTAAATCGTAATAATCTCAAATAGCCTTAAATTTACTCGATATAAAGCACTTGACCCTGTAGTGAATTTGGGCATTTTTGGTTTTATACATATTATAATGCCAAAACTACTACGGGGTTGACTTCCTTTTTTATATCTATATAATATAACCCACAGTCTGATTATTCATCTGGCTGTTTAATTTTCTTTGAAAATCAAATATGTATCACAAGATCAGCCATTGTTTTGTCAAGAACATTGGCATGATTAAACCAGTTTATGGAATTAACATAAAATAAGTATTTTTTGTTTTGTTCCGTTCTATTCGATTTACGAAGTAAATCGTCCTGAGGAGTTCGCAAGAATGACGAAGGATATTTTATTCTTCGCGCTTTGAGCGCTCAGGATAAAAAATTTATTTCATAAATTTTTTAAGTAGAGTTTGATCCTAGCTCAGGATGAACGCTGGCGGCGTGGATAAGGCATGCAAGT
>CAYSSZ010000021.1:0-1400 GCA_964434095.1 uncultured Candidatus Saccharibacteria bacterium
GGTTTTGGTATTTTGTCTTCTAATAGTTTGAGATATGCCACTGGCGATGGTCTTGGTAGTGATACTGAAGTAGAATCATATAATGTATCGGTTTCAACCAATGCCCCTTCAGGTTATAGTTTGTATGTTTCGGGGGATACATTAAAGAATGATATTTATCAAATTGATGCAATAGGCGGAACAAATTTAACTCCGACAGCCGGGACAAAGGCCTTTGGAATGAGAGCTCTTGCTTCGGGTGGGATAGGAGAAGTTTTATCACCATACGTTGAGAGTGGTTTTGCCTATGATGCAACCGAGACTTCATCTTCACAAGTTGCCTCTGCCCTAACGGGCGATGGGCAAGTGACAACATATTCCGTTAGAACAGTCGCGACGATTGATGACTTACTCAATTATGGAGAATATTCGACGACACTAACTTACATTGTTGTTCCAAATTTTTAAAAACTGTGGATAACTAATTTTTTTTGAAAATAATGTGATATAATAAAAGAAGTTTGAAAATTATTATTAGTTTTTAGTTAATAAATTTTGTATATGATAAAAAAATTTATAAGTATAGTTTTAATGGTTAGTATATTTGTCTTAACTTCAGGAATTTTTTCTCCTGTCACGACTATGGCTGCTTCGATTTCTCAGGCTTCGGCTATTTTTGGTCGTCTTAAAATGAGTACTCCAGCAGAGTCTGTTATTATTCAATATAAAACACCAACAGGGGTAGCGGCAGGACAAAATATTTTGATAAGTTTTGGAACTAGTTTTACTTTGGCCGCTTTAACTTATGCAAATATTGATATGGCAATATCAAATAATGAGACTTGCGCAGATTTTACAGATGTAACCTTAGCTGGTGCACCGTCCGGAGAAACATGGGGAGCAACTGCTTCGGGTAATGCAGTTACTCTTGTTTCAGATTCAGGGGCTGTTCCCGCTAATTATTGTGTTCGGGTTAAATTTGGTACGGTTGCAACAGTTGGTGGGACAGGGGTAGATACCGATGTTTCTATTGGCTCTTCCGCAACAAACCCAACAATAACGATTGGAGGATCAGGAGATACAGGAGTTATAACCATTGCATTGGCTGACGATGACCAAGTTTTTATTACGGCTCAGGTTAATCAAACATTAGCTTTTGATCTAGATACCACTACTGTCTCACAAACTACAGGTCCATACTATACCGGAACTGGCCCTGATGAGAGTGCTCCTCAGTATTCTGTTGATCTCGGAGTATTGGCGGCAGGTACTGCTCCTGCTTCTTCGGATACTTCATCAATTAATATGATAGCAGTTGAAGCCCTCACAAATGCTTCAGGAGGAATGAATATTACTGTTCAAAATAAAAATGGGGCAAATGGTTTAGTTTCAGCATCAGACTCAGCAAGTAAAATACCTAA
>CAYSSZ010000021.1:1500-10507 GCA_964434095.1 uncultured Candidatus Saccharibacteria bacterium
ATACTAAGTGCCCCTGGTCCAATTAGTGATTCTCACGCAGAAATAGTAGTTAATGCGGCTATCGATTCATCAATCCCAGCTCATACAGACTATCAAGATACATTAACTTTTATCGCAACTGCAAGTTTTTAATTCAATATATTTAGACATTTCAATTATAATTGGTTTATCCAAATTATGTTAATAAAAAAATTTTTTCCACATTTATTAATTGTTTTTTTAATTAGTTTTTTCTTGCATCCGATTGATGTTTCGGCCATGATAATTTCGCCGGTGCGATTTGAAATTTCTGGCGACCCTGGGGAAACAATTTTAAAGGAAATGATAATAGTTAACGATGAAAATGTTACTCAAAGCCTTTATTCATCTTTTGCTAATTTTGAAGCTCAAGGTGAGACAGGTAGTGCTTCATTTGTTGACCCAGTTGAAGGCATTGGGACTTGGATGCAGACTGATACCTCTATTTACCTTACCCCTGGGGAACAAAAAAAGGTAAATATTATTATTAAAATTCCTGAAAATGCTGAACCAGGAGGTCATTTCGGGGTAATTTTTTGGGGTAATTCGCCGACTAATCCTCTATTAGGTCAACAATTATCAATTGGAGCTAAAAGTGGTTTATTAGTTTTGTTAACAGTTAATGGTGAAGTAAAAGAAGGAGGAGGACTATTAAGCTTTAAAACTAAAGATGATAAATTTTGGTATAATACATTGCCTGTTTCTTTTGAATATCGCTTTCGTAATGACGGTAGTGACCGCATCAAGCCAGTAGGTAAAATAAAATTAAGAAGTTTTGCTTTTATTCCAGCTGGTTTTATTGATGCAAATTCTGTTAATGGAAATATTTTGCCTAATAGTACGCGTAAATATAGTGTTGATTGGCAGAAATATTCAAGACCAAAGGATTTTGTCGAGCCAAGTGGAACTATTAATAAATTCTTTTCGGACGCAAAATATCAATGGAAAAATTTTGCCCTCGGTTTATATAAAGCTAAGCTTGATCTAACTTATGGGACTCAAAACAATCAAGCGGACGAATCGGTTTTATTTTTTGTCTTTCCATGGCAACTTATCATCTGTTTAATTTTTATTTTCACAGCAGTCTCTTTTGTCGGTAAGAAGTTAATTCATCGATACAATAGACATATAATCAAAAAAGCTCAAATTTATAGAAACTAATTTTTATGCCTAAATTTTTTTTTCAAAAAAAAATATTTTTTCTTTAACTTTTACACTAATTTGTCTTTTTTTACCTTTAGATATTTATTCGGCTACAATTACTTCAAATAAAACTGTTTCAGTCAGTGCCCGAGTCGGAGCTGAGGAAGAGCCTTCCGTTGGCCGAATTACAGGTTCTCTAAGAATTCAATCTTCAATCTCATTTGAAGGTCTAGCTTTTCCTTATGCTAGCGTTTATTTGTATAAAGATGGACAATTAGTCACAAGCACTTTGACTGATATAAATGCTAATTTTAATTTTAATATAAAAAATATTTCTTCTGGAATATATATTTTTACAATTTTTGCTAAGGACACTTTAGGTAATCAGTCTGCAGTTTATTCTTTACCGATTATTATTGGTGAGAGAGTTAATGTTGATGTAAAAAACATTTTTCTTTCCCCGACTATATCTATACAAAAAAATAATATTATAGAAGGAGAAAACCTAGTTATTCTCGGTTATTCGATACCAAATAGTAAGGTGGCTATTTATTTACAATCTGAAATTGGCTCTATTTTTTCCTATGAAGTGAACACAGATTATTTGGGTAGATATCAATATACATTAGATAGCCTAGGTTTTGAGTTAGGGAATTATAAAATAACTGCCAAAACATTATTTAATGGATTAGAAAGTTTTGAGAGTATAACCTTGTCAATTAATATATTAAGTTCGACAAAAGAAGAAATTGACGAATCAAATATTTTTGATTGTTCAACAATATTTGCTGATTTGAACTGTGACCAAAAGGTAAATTTGATTGATTTTTCAATTATGGCTTACTGGTATAATAATGAAGCTCCACCCGCCCTGATTGATTTGAATAAAGATGGAAAAATTAATTTATCTGACTTTTCCATTTTAGCGTTTAATTGGACTGGATAATATTATATATGACAAGAAATATCATAAAATATATTTTAACAATTTTAATCATTTTTACTTTTTCTGAAGCAGAAGCCTCTTCAGTTAATTTTCAGTTTTCAAAAAATTCAATAGGTATAATGGAAGAATTCTATGTTGATGTGATGTTGG
This sequence comes from uncultured Candidatus Saccharibacteria bacterium, assembly GCA_964434095.1. Lineage (GTDB taxonomy): Bacteria > Patescibacteriota > Minisyncoccia > Phycocordibacterales > UBA9973 > UBA8515. Next base: position 3,758 of record CAYSSZ010000021.1, read on the forward strand.
ACACAGAAGGCCAAACTATAAATGGTATTGAAGGAACGGTTAATGTTATTGGAGATAATTTGAGATTCGTGCGAGCTGAAAATGGAAAGTCTTTTATTGATTTATGGGTTTTGCCACCAAAGGAAATTAGTCCGAATCAAATAAAATTTGCTGGAGTTTCATCAACAAATTTTCAAGGAGTAATAGATCCATTTAATCAAGAAAAAAATATGCCGGGGATTGTCACTCGATTATATTTTACGGCAAATAAGCCGGGCGAAAGCCAATTTATCTTATCTGGCACCTCAGTTACCTTAAGTAATGGTAAGGGGACTCGAATGGATTTATCGACAGCGTACTCACCCCTATTAATAGAAAGTCGATTAGAAGGAATAATAAATAAAATTAAAGATACTTCAAAACCGGAATTAAAGGCACAAGTAATTCAAAATATAAATTTGTTTGATAATCAACATACTTTAATTTTCAAAGCTAATGATAAAGATAGTGGAATTAAAAAGGTGCTTATAAGAGAAGGGAATAGAGAATGGCGAGAAATCACAAGCCCATATCTTTTAGAAGATCAAACTAGACAGAGTCAAATAGTAATAAAAGCTATAAATTTTTCAAATTTAGAGAGAATTGTTAAAATTAATCCCGAGTCTTTTAAGAAGAACTCAGTTTTGCAAATTTTTATCTTTGCTGTTGCTATTATCTTACTAACTTTTTTTATAAAAAATAAGAAAAATAGAAAAACAATAACTTATAGCTAAAATTAAGTTGAATCGAAATTACATTTCTAGTAAAATATAAATGACAGTCGTCAGGTTGAAATTTGTGTATTTATTAATGTTAAACTATAAAAAAAATTTCTCAAGACTCGCTATAGTCATCATTTTTCTATTATTATTTGTAGGAAAAGCTTTTGCGTTAGAAAATTCTCCAACCGAAAGTAATGCGGCAGAAATATTTATTCCAGCACAAAAAAATAATATTTATGTTGATAATTATTTTGAAGTTCCAATATATTTGAACACTAAGGGTCAAAGTCTTAACGTTTTGGATCTAAGGATTAAATATGATCCAACTAAAATTGAAGTTGCCAGCTTAACAACGGGAGACGAAGACCCAATTTTTGGTTTTTGGGTAGAATTTCCAAAATATGATAATAAAAAAGGCGAAATTTCTTTGATCGGGGTTATTCTAAATGGTGTTAATACTGATTCGGGTTTTATCTCTTCTATTAATTTTAAGGCTATTAATCCCGGTCAAAATATATTTTCCTTATCTTCACTATCAACTGTGTATTTAAATGACGGAAAGGGGACAAAGGCAAACCTTATAATTAATAGTAGTCCATATGAAATTTTAGAAAAAAAGATAGATGACTTTATCATTACCATTAATCCTCCTGTTGATTCTGAAAATTGGTTACCAGAGGGTTCTATTACTTTAGATTGGCCGGCATTACCGGATTCTCTAGGATATAGTATTTTGTTAAGTAAAGACCCTAATGCCTTACCAAATCTCGAAATTAATCAGACGGAGAATAGTATAAAATACGATAATGTTTCAGATGGTGAATGGTTTTTTTCACTAAGAGTAAATAACAATGGAGTTTGGAGCGAACCGTATTCTTCAAACATAAAAGTTGATACGATGAAACCAGATGATTTTATTTTGAATATAAAAGAACAAAAAAATGTTTTTGGCCCAAGTGACTATTTAATTTCTTTTCTAACAAAAGATTTACCTTCGGGTATTGATCACTATGAAATCACCTTTAGTGAGTTAATAAATGGTATACCAAAGCCCTCCGATTATATTAGAGCAGAAAGTCCGTATTTATTTAAAACTGGTGGTTTGAATTATAAAAATCCAACAAGGGTCATTGTTCGCGCATATGATAAGGCCGGTAACTTTTCAGAAGCTTATCAAGATTTAAATTTTAACAAACGATTTAATTTTAATTTCAGCAAATATTTCTCAGGCAATTATCGTTACTATTGGTGTTGGCTATTTTGGATTGTAATTATTTTATTAATTTTATGGTTGCTATATCGATTATATAAATATTTAAAGAAAAAAATGATTAAAAAAGAACAAAAAAATATAAGTGATAATGAGATTAATTCAAATCCTGATAGCTTGAATGAAAAAATAATACCTATCTTAATACCCGATCACGATCAAGAAAGTGAAGATATGCCGTTACCTCCATATATTGAAAAAATCGCTAAATAGTTTTATAAAATATCAAATAATTTCTCATATTATTAAAATAATCCTTGTATTATAAGGTTATTTTTGTATGAAAAAGCTAGCTTTTTAGCTCATTTTTTGCTATAATTTATTAGTTTATAACCCAATTCGAGTATTTTTAATTGATATAATAAAATAAATTAAATGGCAAAAGAAGATAAAAATAATAAATATGGAGCTGAACAAATTTCCGTCCTTGAAGGTCTTGAACCTGTTAGACGTCGCCCAGGTATGTATATAGGTTCGACTGGCCAAGAAGGACTTCACCATTTGATTTGGGAAATTTTTGATAATTCACGCGACGAAGCAATGGGAGGTTTTTGCGACCGAATAGAAGTTGTATTATTGCCCGATAATTCTGTTCGAATTGTAGATAATGGAAGAGGAATACCAGTAGATATTCATCCTAAGACAAAAGTTTCAGCTCTAGAAACTGTTATGACGACACTTCATGCTGGAGGAAAATTTGGTGGAGATGATAGTGGTTATAAAGTTTCTGGAGGATTACATGGTGTTGGCGCTTCTGTTGTAAATGCTTTATCAATTTTCACTCGAGCTGAAGTGCATCGTGATGGTGGAAAATTTGTTCAAGAATATACTCAAGGGAAAAGGAAAAGTGCCGTTAAAAAAGTTGGTTCATCAAAGGAACACGGAACAATAATTGCTTTCAAACCAGACGAAGAAATATTTAAAGAAGTTAAATTTGATTGGGATACTGTTATTAATCATTTACGACAACAAGCTTATCTAGTTAAAGGTTTAAGAATTCAAATTGTTGATGCTCGAGATTGGAATCCAATCACAGAAGGAAAAGGAAAGAGTAGTAATTATGATAATATTTTTTGGTTTTCTGAACTGGAGTTAGAAATTCCGTCTGTCACTTTTTATTTTGAGGGAGGTTTAATATCTTTAGTTAGATATTATAATAAAGGAGAAAAATTAATTCATCCAGATATTTTTTATGTTTCGCGAGAGATTGACAATGTCGGAGTTGAAGTAGCATTGCAGTATGTCGATGATATTAGTTTTGATATCGTACCTTTTGCCAATAATATTTATAATCCTGAAGGAGGAACACATATCACTGGTTTTAAAACTGCTTTAACTCGTGTTTTAAATACTTATGGAAAGAAAAACAATTTAATTAAAGAAGCGGACGGAGGATTAACCGGAGATGATGTTCTTGAAGGATTAACCGCCATTATTTCAGTCAAGTTACGGGAAATTCAGTTTGAAGGTCAGACAAAAGCTAGGCTTGGTTCTGTTGAAGCTCAAGGGGCAGTGGGGACTGTATTTGGTGAGGCCTTCTCTTCTTTCCTTGAAGAAAATCCTGATCAGGCAAAATCAATAATTAATAAATCTCTCTTAGCTCTGAGAGCTAGAAAAGCTGCCAAAGCTGCCAAAGATTCTGTATTACGAAAAGGGGCTTTGGAGGGAATGACTTTACCGGGGAAGTTGGCTGATTGCCAAGTTCGAGATGCAGAAAGCGCAGAACTGTTTATTGTTGAGGGAGATTCGGCTGGTGGTACTGCCAAAATGGGGCGTGATAGAAAAACTCAAGCCATCTTACCTCTTCGCGGTAAAATTTTAAATGTTGAACGAGCTCGTCTTGATCGTATGTTATCCAGTGAGATGATAAAAAATTTAGTAATAGCCATGGGAACATCTATTGGAGATACTTTTGATTTAGGAAAAATGCGTTATCATAAAATAATTATTGCCACTGATGCTGATGTCGATGGAGCACATATTCGAACGCTAATTTTAACATTGATGTATCGATATTTTCGAGCAATTATAGATGCCGGTTATGTTTATATCGCCCAACCACCTCTTTTTAAAATTAAGAAAGGTAAAGAAATAATGTATGCATTCTCGGATGAAGAAAGGGATAAAATTGTCGGCAAGAATACCTCAGCTGATGAAATAGTCGTTGAAGAAAATGAAAACGAAGAAAACAGTGAGACAGAAGAAGATGATGAACAAACCGATAAAAAGGAGGCGAAAAGAAATTCAAATAAACTTCATATTCAAAGATATAAAGGTCTTGGAGAAATGAACGCAGAAGAGTTATGGGAAACGACGATGGATCCAACCAAGCGAGTTTTAAAGCGTGTCACTGTATCTGATGCTGAAGAAGCAAGTCAAATTTTTGATATGCTTATGGGTTCTGAAGTTGCACCACGAAAGGTATTTATTCAATCTCATGCAAAGATGGCTAAGCTCGATATTTAAAATGGAGATTAGTCTAGTAACAAAAAAATATTGGAATGAAGAAGATTGGGCTGATCTTGATAAAGCCGAATTTATTGTTGATCTATTTTATATCGCCGAGAGAGTTTTAAAAAGAATTCCTAATCCTGTTGCTCAAGTATGTGGTCCGATATCAACAGGCGGAGTCGGTTCACTGGAAGCAAATTTAAACATATTCAATCAAACCATTAAAAATTTACAGGATAAAGGTTTGCATATTTTTGATCAAATGCCCTTTGAAGAAAAAATGAAAGAGATTAAAGAAAAAATAATCAAAAGTAATCAAGAGTATTCGCAAGAAATAATTCATGATTTTTATGAACCCCTTTTTAGTTTAGGGATGATTAAAACATTTTATTTTATTCCTGGTTGGGAGTCATCAACAGGGGCAAATATGGAGCACAATCTAGCTTTGAAATACAATATTGAAATTAAATATCTCTAATTATTTACAGCGCGGACTTTCTTCTTATTATTAATATAATTATCAGTGATAAGTGGTTTTTATCCAATTTACAGTATTTTAAATATTTTCATTATTTAATTTAATGTCTTTTCTGTAATTTCTTTATTTAATTTTTCTATGAATTGATCAGAAGAAATGAGTTCCAATTTTTCATGACGACCTTCAACTGTTATTGTATTTGATTCTTTTTCTTTGTCACCAACAACTACTAAATATGGTATTTTTTGCATTTTGGCATTACGGATGCGTTTACCTAATGATTCACTTGAATTATCCAATTCAACACGCATACTACTATTTTTCAATTCTTGAAAGATTCCCTTTGCATATTCATTTTGCTTTTCACTAATTGGTAGAACAACAACTTGCACTGGCGATAGCCAAACTGGTAAATTTCCATTAAGTTGTTCTATAAGTATCATCATAAATCTTTCAGATGATCCAATGATGGCACGATGAAGCATAACTGGTCTTTTCTCTTTTCCGTCTTTATCAATGTAAGAAAGATTAAATCTTTCTGGCATAACATAGTCAATCTGAACTGTTGATAATTGCCATTCACGACCAATCGCATCAGTTATTAAAAGATCCATTTTGGGAGCATAAAAAGCAGCTTCACCTGGCCCAGGGAAATATTCTATTTTATTTCTTTCCATTATTTTTTCACTCCATTTCTCAACCTTATCCCATGTTTCAGGATTACCTAGATATTTTTCTGGATGTTCTTTATCTCTTGTTGAAAGTCTATATCGATATTTAAAACCAAAAGTTTCCATAACTTTTTTTGTCATTGACAAAGCTTTATCTATTTCTTCATCTACTTGATCTTCTCGGCAAAAAATATGGCAATCATCTTGTGAAAAAGATCTGACTCGAGCTAGTCCATTTAACTCACCAGGTCTTTCATCTCGGTAAAGCATGGCAAAGTCTGTATATCTAAGTGGTAGATCACGATAGCTTCGCATTTGACTAGCGTAAATTTGAGTATGCTGAGGGCAATTCATTGGCTTAAGATAAAATTCTTCCTCAGAATAATTTGAAGTTACCTTAAACATATCATCTTTATATTTGTCATAATGTCCAGATATTTTAAATAGTTCAGCTTTGACTATTTGAGGTGTCCAGACTTGGGTATAATCAGCTTTAGTTTGAAGATCTTCAACGAATTGATTTAAAGTCATTCTTATAAAAGCTCCCTTAGGAGTATATAAAGGGAGGCCACTACCAATATATTCTGAAAAAGAAAAGAGATCTAATTCTTTGCCAATCTTACGATGGTCACGTTTTTTTGCTTCTTCTTGTTGAACTATATATTCATCTAATTTTTCTTTTGATTCAAACGCCAGTCCATAAACACGAGTTAGCATTTTATTTTTTTCATTACCACGCCAATAAGCTCCAGCTACTCGATCCAATTTAAATGAATCAAGGGAAATATCTCGAATATTATCGACATGTCCTCCTCGACATAAATCCGAAAAATTACTTGATTGATAAATAGTAATGTCTTCATTTCGATCAGCAATCTCATTTATTAATTCAATTTTATAAGGATTATCCTTGTAATATTCTAAGGCTTCTTCTTTGCTTAAAATTTTCCGTTCAAAAGTTGACCAAGATTTAGCTAGTTCCTTCATTTTTGATTCAATGTTTGACAAGTCAGCATCAGTAATTTTACCTGCGACTTCAGCATCATAATAAAAACCATTATCGATAGCTGGCCCTAAGGTTATTTTTGAACCAGGGTAAAGTTCCAATATTGAAGCTCCTAAAAGATGAGCTAATGAGTG
>CAYSSZ010000022.1:0-9080 GCA_964434095.1 uncultured Candidatus Saccharibacteria bacterium
GTATTTTCTTATTTACCAACAGAATTAAAAAATAAGAAAATAGTACCATTAATTATTGAGAGAATATCAAAATTTGGAGATATTAAAGAAATGGTAGAAAAAGGTGAATTAGAATATTTTTACAAAAGACCGTATATAGAGAGAGATAAACTATTATTTAAAAATTCAAGTGTAGAAGTAATTGTAAAAAATTTAAAGGAAGCGATTGAAGTTATCAAAACAATTGAAGAAATTGATTTTTATAAAGAAAATATTAAAGTTATCTTAATGAAACTAGCTGATAAGACTGAAAAGAGTGGGGAAGTTTTGCATCCTATTAGAATGGCTTTATCTGGGATGGATAAATCACCTGATCCTTTTATTTTGGCAGAAATTCTTGGTAAAGAAGAAACTATCACTAGATTAAGTAATTCTGTAATAATATTAAATGAATAAAATCATTGGAAAATTTAAAATTTTAGTATTAATTTTGGTCATCTCATTTGGATGTTCTAATTTAATTATCAAAAATTTAACTTATGCTGAAACAGCTGAAGAATTGAGGCAACAAATAGAAAAAACAAACCAAAGTATTGCTGATTTGGATAAAGAAATAAAAAAATATCAAAATCAAATAGCTGAAACTGCCGAACAAGCAAAAACATTATCAAATTTAATCAAAGAATTAAATTATACTCGCTCTAAATTAATAAAAGAGAAAGAATTGACTGAAGTTAAAATTCAAGCGACTAATCTGGCAATTTTGAAAATTTCTGGAAATATCAATGAACAAGAAAAGTCTATAGATAATAGTAGAGAGACTTTAACAAATTTAATTCAAGAATTAAATAGATATGATAATGAAATGTTTTTAGAAAGAATATTTCTTAGAAAGAGTTTAGCTGAATTAAGTAATGATTATAATAATATAATCACTTTAAATGAAAACATCCGTCAATATGTTAATGATTTAGAGATAAAGAAGCATGAATTAAATCAAACTAAAGATCAGAAAGAGGAGGAAAATGAAAAATTAAATTCTCTCAAACAAACACTTTCACAAAAAGCCCAAGCTGTATTGGTGTCAAAAAAAGAAAAGGATAAAGTTTTAGCCGAAACAAAGAATCAGGAATCAGAATATAAAAAACTCTTAGAAGAAAGTAAGAAAAAAATGGAAATATTTGAGCAGTCTATTGCTGAGTACGAAGCTAAATTAGAGTTAATTTTAAATCCTAAATCAATATTAAAACCGATAAATGGTGTCTTGGTTTGGCCATTAAAGAGCATTCTAGTTACATCAGTATTTGGAGAACGTTGGGGCAGGTTTCATTCAGGGGTAGATTTTAGGGCTGCTGTAGGTACCTCTGTTATGGCTATGGCAGATGGAATAGTTGAAGCAACTGGTGATACAGATATAGCTTGTCGAGGGGCTTCACTGGGCAAATGGGTATTTATAAAACATGATAACGGTCTCTCTAGTTCATATGGTCATCTATCTTCTATTTTAGTTAAATCAGGGACCAGGGTTAAAGCAGGACAAGTAATAGCCTTATCAGGGAATACTGGTTATTCTACGGGTCCACATTTACACGTATCAGTTTTTGCTTCTGAAGGTGTAAAAGTAGATAGAGTTCCAAGCCAAAGCTGTAAAGGTGCAATTTTTGTTCAACCAATGTTAACTGCTCAAAATGCTCGCCTAGACCCTCTATTGTATCTTCCAAAAACAACAGCTGATATGTTTAAAAAGTAATTCACTATAATAAAATGAGTGAAGAAGATAAAAAACCTAGATTTCATATTCATTGGTTTCGATTGGTTATAATTATTGTTATTATATTTGTTTTATTGAATGTTGATTTACGATCACTTTCAAAATCACCTCAGTTACAAAATAATATATCTTATGCTAAAAACGAAGTTATAATTTTGTGGAATAAATATTTAGCTGAACCAATTAATAATTTTTTAAATAATTTATTAAGAAATCTAGTCAATCAGGGTATAGACAAGGCTAAGGATACAGTTTATATTAAATTAGATAATTTGAAACAGTAAAATCCGGTTGAAGCCGGATTTTGTGCCCGAGGTGGGAATCGAACCCACATCCCTTGCGAGACACGATTTTAAGTCGTGCGCGTATACCAGTTCCGCCACTCGGGCAAAAAAAACATATTAATGTTTTAGAAACCATTTGCCCTCGTGCCGGCCTCCTCACATTGTTCGGATATAAAGTGAAGCAGTTCACTCTATATCCACTCGGGCAAATAAAACATATTAATAATTACATAATTTTAAAAAAAATTCAAATTTTGCTATAATCAGCTAATGTTTAATAAATACTATACTACTATCGGACTAGAAATACACGTTGAACTCAAAACAAAATCTAAGATGTTTTGCGGTTGTTTAAATGATGGTCTTGAAATCAAACCCAATATAAATATTTGTCCTATATGCATGGCTCATCCAGGTACATTACCAGTACCAAATAAAAAAGCCATCGAAAATATAATCAAGGTTGGTTTAGCTTTAGGTGGAAAAATTTCGGATTTTACGGAATTTGATCGTAAAAATTATTTTTATCCCGATATACCAAAGGGTTATCAAATATCTCAATACAAGCACCCCATTATTACTGGGGGTAAATTAAAAGAAGTTTCTATTACCAGAATTCATCTTGAAGAAGATACAGCTACTTCTAATCACGACCAAGGTGATTATTCATTAATAAATTTTAATAGGGCGGGTATACCACTAATGGAATTAGTTACTGAACCAGTTATTCATTCTGCAAAAGAAGCTTCAGATTTTGCGCGGGAGCTCCAATTATTGTTAAGATATTTAGATGTCTCAGATGCCAATATGGAGAATGGTCAAATGAGAGTAGAGTTGAATATATCAATATCAAAAGATTTTAATAAACTTGGAACAAAAGTTGAAATTAAAAATATTAATTCCTTTAAATCTGTTGAACGTGCTGCTCTATATGAAATAAATAGAATGACCTCACTGCTTGAATCTAACAAAGAAGAGGATATCGTTCAAGAAACAAGAGGTTGGAATGATAGTAAAAACATGACATATTCAATGCGATCAAAGGAAAATGCTCACGATTATCGATATTTTCCAGAACCAGATATACCGAAATTATTTCTTCATAAATTATTTGATATAGATGATTTGAAAAATAAATTACCTAAATTACCTGAAGAAATTAGAAATGAATTTAGGGATAAATATAATCTTAAGAGTGAAGATATAGAAGTCTTTATAACAAATCGTGAAATGGGTCAATGGTTTTTAGTTTTAGCTGAACAATTAAATGATAATTTAAAAATACAGCTAGCTTCTAATTACATTACCTCAGATTATTTAGGTCTTAAAAAAACATTTGCGGAAATCCGACTTCCGAAGGTTGAAAATTTTGTAGAACTAATTAATATGGTTGTCAATAAAGAAATAACTTCTCGAGGGGCTAAAGATATACTTTCAATAATAACATTAGAAGATACATCTCCAATAAAAATTGCTAAAGAAAAAAACTTAATTCAAAATAATAATGAGAGTGATTTAAAAAATATCTCAAAAAAAATTATTGAAGCAAATCCAGATATTGTCGCAAATTATAAATCTGGCAAGGAAAATGTTATAATGTTTTTAGTTGGTCAAGTTATGAAAGAAACTAAAGGTTCAGCCAATCCAACTTTGGTTCAACAATTATTAAAAGAATTAATTAAATAATTATGGAAAATAATAAACTTCGTGTAGCTATAAATGGTTTTGGAAGAATTGGCCGAGCATTCTTGAAAATTGCTTGGAATAGACCGGAAATTGAAATAGTAGCAATTAATGACTTAGGATCTATTGATAGCCTATCATATTTACTTCGTTATGATACTGTTTATCGTAAATGGGACCATAATATTAAAATAATTAAAGATGAATCTGGTTTGAATTCTAGTTTGATTATCTATGATAAACAAATTAAGTATTTATCAGAAAAAGATACAACAAAACTACCTTGGAAGGAATTAGGTATTGATGTTGTTGTAGAAGCAACAGGTGTTTTTACTTCCTATGATAAATCTAAGTTCCATTTAGAGTGTGGAGCTAAAAAAGTAGTTATAAGTGCTCCTTCTAAAGGCAGAGATAGTCAAACCCATGGTGAGACAATTTTGCTTGGTATAAATGAAGAAAAATTTGGCACATGTGATATTACATCTAATGCTTCTTGTACAACCAATGCAGCATCGCCTTTAATTGCCATTTTACATGAGGCTATCGGTGTTGAAAAGGCTATTTTAAACACTGTTCATGGATATACAGCAACACAATCGATTGTTGATGGCCCAAGTAAAAAAGACTTACGCGAAGGCCGAGCTGCAGCCCAAAACATCATTCCAAGCTCGACCGGCGCTGCTATTGCCATGACAGAGGCTTTCCCAGAGCTAATAGGGCTCTTTGATGGGCTTTCTATCCGAGTACCAGTTGTTTGTGGTTCAATTGTCGATATTACTTTTATAGCGAAAAGAGAAACAAATAAAGATGAAGTGAATGATATATTAAGAAATGCTGAAAAAGAAGAAAGATGGAATAAAATCTTTAGAATAACCGAAGAGCCAATTGTTTCTAGCGATATTTTAGGAGAAGGTCATGCCTGTACTGCTGATCTAGCCTTGACTCGTGTTGTTGGTGGAAACTTAGTAAAAGTTATGGGTTGGTATGATAATGAAATGGGCTACACTCATACACTAGTTGAGCATGTTATAAAAACTGGATTATCTATTAATAAATAAAATAAATTTGATGAATAAAGAAAATTTTCCAACAAATAATGATAATGGAGATGAAGAGAAAAAGGACACTAACCATGGCGAAGGTGAATTGTTTGAAAATAGCATAATTCCACTATGGAGAAAAGCTATAGATTATGAAAAAACAAAAAAAGAGATTGGGGATGCAATTGAAAAAGAAAAAAATGATATAAAGAATAACAGGAAAGATATGAGGGAAGATTTAAGGATAAAAAAGAGAAAAGAAGATGATATAAAAAAAATAAAAGAAATAACTAAAGAAATAACTGGTCAAAATGATATTTATTTGAATTAATTTTTTGTAATACATTAATTATTTTATTTCTCCTTTAAAAACAAAGGTAGCAAGACCACGAAGAACAATATGGTTTTCGTGGTTTTTTGATAAATATAATTTTCCACCAGGAAATTCTAAAATTATTTCATTTCTAAAATTTTCTTTTTTATCTAAGATAGCAAAAACAGCACACGCACCAGTACCACAAGATAAGGTTTCTCCACAACCACGTTCCCATACTTTTACTTTATAATAATCATCACGTATTTTTTCAACAAATTCAACATTAATTTTGTTTGGGAAAAGGATATTATTTTCAATTTTAGGTCCAATATTTCTTATATCTATATCATCTAATTTAGAAACAATAGTTACCGCATGTGGATTACCCATTGAAACAAAATTAAATTCAAAGCCTTCTATTTTTTCCCCACCAGTCGGACTGGTGGAGATTGAGGTGGGGAAGTCAGAACTTTCAAAAATAGGAATTCCCATATCTACTGAACAAGTATCATCTTCAAAACAATTTATTTTTTTAATCCCAGCCCGAGTATCAATATTAATCGTTAAATTATCAGATCTTTTTAAACCATGCATTATGAAATCTATGTAAAATTTAGCTGTACACCTAATTCCATTACCACACATTTCAGCTATAGTACCATCAGAATTATAATAATTCATAAAACATGAAACTTGTGATTTATTAGATTTTTCAACTAAGATTACTCCATCAGCTCCTATACCAAAATGTCTATCGCAAATACGAATAATTTTACTAGGTTCTAGATTAATATTTCCATCAAAATTATTAATCATTATAAAATCATTGCCAGTTCCCTCAAATTTATAAAATGAAATCATATTTATAATATATCAATTAAATGATATAATATCCACATGTATATATATATTGGTAGTGATCATGCAGGATTTACACTTAAAGAAAAAATAAAAGAATATCTTAGTAGCCTTGGTCATGAAATAGAAGACAAAGGGGCTTTTAATTTTGACGCTAATGATGATTACCCTGATTATATTATTCCTGTCGCTGAGGCCGTGGCTTCCAACGAAGGAAGTTTCGGAATTATTTTAGGTGGTTCAGGCGAAGGAGAGCAAATATCAGCTAATAAAATTGATGGCATCCGAGCCATAGAATATTATGGTGGTAATTTAGAAATTGTTCGATTAGGAAGAGAGCATAATGATGCAAATATTTTATCTTTAGGAGCTAGATTTATAACTGAAGATGAAGCAAAAGAAGCTGTTAAAATATTCCTTGAAACAAAATTCTCTGGAGAAGAAAGGCACATGAGAAGATTAAAAGAAATTAAAGAAGTAGAAATTAATAATTAGTGACTAGTATGCTAGTTTCTAGTGATTAGAAAAAATCACTAGTCACTAGTCACTAGAACCTAGAAACTAATCCTATGACTGAAGTAATACCTGCCATATTGGCTAAAAATTATAAAGAATTACAAGAAAAAATATCTAACTATGCTAACTTAGTTAACACAGTACAAATTGATATTTGCGATGGTTTATTTGTTTCTTCTCATTCATGGCCATTTGATTCACAAAGCTCCCTCGAGGCAAGTCCATTAGAAAATATAATTAATGAAGAATCGGGTTTACCATATTGGGATACAATTGATTTCGAATTTGATTTAATGGTTGCTAATGCGAGTCAAAAATTTGATTTCTTTTTAAGATTAGGAGCCAAAAGAATGATTTTTCATCTAGAAGCCGAAGTTGATAATAATAAATTTAAGGAATTTTTAGAATGTCTTGACCCCTATGTCCGTGACAACTTAGAAATAGGATTAGCTATAAATACAGACACATCGATTGATAAATTAATACCATTCATAAATTATATAGATTTTGTTCAATTTATGGGGATAAAAAATATTGGTTACCAAGGGCAAGATTTCGATGAAAGGGTAATTAATCAAATCAAAAATTTTAGATTAAACTACAATGACATCAAAATTTCAGTTGATGGTGGTGTTAATGATATTACTGCTCCATTACTAGTAAACGCGGGAGTAGATCGCTTAATAGTCGGATCATATCTTATTAACAGTATTGATATTAGAGATTCTATAAAAAATTTAGAAAATTTATAATATGGAATTAATTACATCCGATAAAATTTTATATCTTAAAAAAATAGCAAATGATATTAGAAAAGATACTATCAATATGCTTCATCAGGCTGGATCAGGTCATACAGCGGGATCATTAGATATTATTGATATTTTAACTTATTTATATTTTCATAAATTAAAACATAATCCTAACAATCCATCCTGGGCAGAACGTGATCGTCTAATATTATCTAATGGTCATGTTTGTCCAAGTCTATATACTACATTATCTTATGCAGGATATATTTCTAAAGATAAACTTAATTCTTTACGCAAGTTTGGCTCTATTCTTCAAGGTCACCCACACCGAGAATTTTTACCATTAATGGAGACTTCATCTGGCCCACTAGGCTCAGGATTATCACAAGCTGTAGGTATGGCCATTGCTTCTCACATGGATAATGGTATTGAATCTTCACAAAAAATTTATTGTATATTAAGTGATGCTGAAAATAACGAAGGTCAAACGTGGGAAGCGGCAATGCTTGCATCTAAGTATAAATTAGACAATTTAATAATTATCATCGATCGTAATCATATCCAATTAAGTGGTCAAACTGAAGATATAATGCCTCTCGAAAGTTTAGCTGATAAATGGCGATCGTTTAATTTTCATGTCTTGGATATTGATGGGCATGATTTCAAAGAAATTGATAAAGCCATAGACCAAGCTTTTAGTATAAAGTTTCAACCAACTGTAATCATTGCTTATACTATTCCAGGTAAGGGAGTAAAAGAATTTGAAAGTTATAAATGGCACGGAAAAGTACCAAATGACAAAGAAATTGAGATTGCATTAAGAGAACTTGAGGAAATAAAACTAAAATCTAATGTATAATCAAATATGCTTAATCACAGTTTAAAATTAAATTCAAAAATATTCAGTAACGATGTTGAGATGAAATCATGTCGTGATGGTTTTGGACATGCACTTCTTAAAATTGGCCAAGATAATGATCAGATTATAGCCATTGGAGCTGATTTATCTAGCTCAACTAAAATGAGTTTTTTTGCTGAAAAATTTCCAAAAAGATATATTGAAGTAGGTGTAGCTGAACAAAATTTAGCAAGTGTAGCATCAGGACTTGCTTCTATGGGTAAAATACCATTTATTTCATCATTTGCTATTTTTAGTCCTGGACGTAATTGGGAACAAATTAGAACTACAATTTGTTATAATAATCGACCAGTTAAAATAATAGGTAGTCATGCTGGTTTTTCAGCTGGGCCAGATGGTGGTAGCCATCAAGCATTAGAAGATATTGCTCTAACGACTGTACTACCAAATATGACTGTATTGTCTCCCTGTGATTATTTTGAAGCATATAAATCGACAATAGCTTGTATTGATAATAATAGTCCAACTTACATTAGAATTGATCGAAATAATACTTATCAAATAACGACAGTAGAAACACCTTTTGAAATTGGTAAGGCTCAATTAGTATATGTTCCTGATAAAGCGATTTCTGATATTGGTATTATTGCCACAGGTCCAATATTATACAATGCAATAATTTCTGCTTATGAATTAGAAAAAAGAGGAATTAAAGCTAAGGTTTTAAATCTATCTACAATAAAACCTCTAGATAAAGAAGCCGTGATAGCCTTGGCTAAGGAAACTAAAGCGATAGTAACAATTGAAGAACATCAGATTATTGGCGGTATGGGTAGTATAGTTGCACAATGTTTATCCGAAAATTACCCAGTTCCAATAGAATTTATTGGTGTTTTAGATAAATTTGGACAAACGGGGACTACAGAAGAATTACGCAAACATTATGGCCTTGATGTTCCAAGTTTAATTAAAAAAGTAGAATTACTTATTAGTAGAAAGAATAAGTATTGTCACTAATTTTG
>CAYSSZ010000023.1:0-8942 GCA_964434095.1 uncultured Candidatus Saccharibacteria bacterium
ATGAAGACGGTGAAAGAGATGGTGAGACAGATGTTGAAGGAGATCTTGATGGAGATATAGATGTTGATGGAGAGCGGGATGGAGAAATAGATGAAGATGGACTTCTTGATGGAGAGATAGAACTAGATGGTGAACGAGATGAAGACGGTGAAAGAGATGGTGAGACAGATGTTGAAGGAGATCTTGATGGAGATATAGATGTTGATGGAGAGCGGGATGGAGAAATAGATGAAGATGGAGATCTTGAGGGTGAGATAGAGCTAGATGGTGAGAGAGATGGAGAGATTGAAGGAGATAGAGAGGATGAAGGAGAGAGGGATGGTGAAATTGAAGAAGACGGAGAGATAGATGGAGACATAGACGGGGACATAGAAGAAGAAGTGCTTGAAACAGGAAGCCTTCTAACAATTGTTGCCCATATCTCCAAAGGACTCATTTTATTGAATAAGTTTTCTTAAATTTTCCCAACCAGGAATATCATCCACAGTTCCCTCTACCCAGAATTTCGGTTTTCTAATAAATTTATCTTGCGACCATCTTTTCTTCGTTAAATTATTTTCATGAGCAATATCAATATTAGGATATTTAGATTGAAAATTCTCAAATTTATACCAATTTTTCCACTTGATACGCCCATGAGTCATCGGTTCAAACCCAATATTATAACTAAAACCTTGTTTCTCAACCAATTCAAGTCTTTCTTCGAAATGTTTTATTAAAATATCTCTATAAGCAACCAGTCCCGACAATGAAGTAATATCATAATGAACAGCAAAACCATCAGGGCTTCTAACCATCCAATAATTTCCATTATAGTAAAAAGTATTTCTATCTTTCGGTACAAAATCGAAGTGAGACGGATGATATAAGACATCGTGCTCTCCAAAATAAATAATATCGGCCGTACTTGCCCTAAGAGCAGTTAAGATTTGACCAAACATTGTCTTATATCCCCTTTCACCCTTAAAAACAATATTTGTCCCAATATCTGATGGCTTTAAGCTACAACTGACAATTGGTAAACCAATACTTATTAATTGACGACGACAATTTTTAGCAATACTCCATTTAAGTTTATTATCAGTATAATAAATAATTCCCCTTGTTGGCTCATTATTCTCTTCTGGTAACCAATCTCTATTAGGCCAATATTTCAAAGCCCAATCTTTTAATTCTTGTCTCTTTTCTTCTGACCAACCCTTGACTGGCCAAAACTTTTCTATAAGCCATGATAGTGGATATATTTGCTTTTCCCATTTATTATCAAAAAATAACTCCCTTGATTTCTTTTTAGCGTGTTCAACTTGTCGACCTGAAAGACTATAAGGGAAACCAAAATCCCCTCCCTGTGTCCGAAACATATGAGCATACCAAGTTTTATGATTACAAACGACTCTACCTCCAGAAAGCCACGTCTTGACAGCCACTTCTATGCCTTGTGAACCCCATGAACCAAAAGACTCATCGCAAATATTTAATTCCCAGTATTTCTCTCTCGTTAACATAAAAAAGGAACCTTGAAGAGACATTGTTTCAGTAATATCTCCAATAAATTCTGGCCTGCGACGATATTCATTAAAATATTGAAAATGAGGCTCTTCGTCAAAACAATATGATGAACTTTGAGGATTTGTTTTAGCAATCCAAACAATATCCTTAACTGTTGGTTTACCACATTCAGTACAAGGACCACTTGGACCTTGGTATCTAGTATGCCCTTCAGGACAAACCCAATTAAATGCATGCAAATTGCGCATAACGGGAACCATTGTCCAATTATCTTTCATCTCAGACATTAGTTTAACATCAAAACCTTTATCAAAAGCGCAATGAGCATCAGTCTTTATAATATATTTGGCTTCTGAAAGACGACAAGCTTGGTTAGTCGCCGCTCGCTGACCAAGAGCAGTTTCATTTTTAATAACAGTGACCCTTTCGTCTTCAGGAATCTTGGGAACTTCTTTTTCATATCCATCAAGAACAACAATAATTTCGGTTTTACCTTCAATGTTTTGTAATATATCTTCTATTGTTCGGCCAAGAAATTCCTCATTTCTAGCAGGTATTAAAATTGATAAATCGTATTTCATATTTTGTCTGGTTGTTTTACTGGCTCATAACTTAAAGTATGGAACAACCCTTTTGGATTTAAATCATAATTAACATTATACCGACCTATTGGGAATAAATATATTTGTGGTCCCGTAACAGGATTTAATCCATTTTCTCTAGCAAAGTGGTTCCACCTTTTATTAAAATAACTATCTTCGCCCTTCTTTTCTGTAGCATGATGGCCATAAGTACAAGCCCGCTCTGGATACCCACCTAAAGTTTCAAATGTTGATTTTTTAATCACGTATGTATTACCGTGATAACTTGAATATAATCCTCTTTTTGTTTCGACTCTAGCCATATCAAGTCCATATTCTTCAAGAACTTTTAAATCTTGAGTCAAGACTCCATTCTCGTCCAACACTCCCATAAATCTTGGAAAAATCATTCTGTCTCCTGTGAAATTATAACCAGCCATGATTGCTTCTTTTGATAAAATATGGTCAGCGTCAGTCAGAAAAAGGTATTCGCCAGTTGCAATTTTTACTCCAGCATTACGAGCCAATCCTTGAGTCCAAGGCCTTTTATCATTTGTGTAATGCATCTTCAGGTTTTTTAAATCATACTTAGGATGTGGTGGGTTTGATCCATCATCAACAAAAATAAACTCAATATCATCTGGCAAATCCATACTCTTAAAGTACTTGGCTTGCCTATCCATCACACCGTAACTTTGATAAAAAGCGATGATAACCGATAACTTCATAATTTTTATAGTATTACCCAATCATCTGCCACAACATCTGGTAATGTTATTGTCCAAGGATGATACTCCCCATCCTCAAGAAAAATACTTAGTCGACCGTCCCTCATATATATAAAACAGACTGGAGGCCAACTTTCTCTTCTAATACAATGATTATTTTCAAAAACTAATTTAAGGCCGTCGGCTAACTTCATTTTATTTTTAATTATCTTTTTTCCCTCTATTTTATTTTCTTCAGATTTAATCTTTTTTATTTTTTTATCTTTAGATTTTTTCTCCATAAATTTTTTCCCATTCTGGTAATCCGACATTTTCCATAAACCAAAGAGCTTTCTCCTCACTCATTGGCATAGGCATTTTATCTAGAATCCAATATGGTTCTTTTTCTGTTAATATTTTTAATAATTCGACTTTCATGTTATCTTCGACCCAACAATGAACATTTTGTTTTCCAAATTTATTTGCTATCAACCTTTGAAGTGGCATTACTTGTATTATCCAAGTCTCTGCACTTTCTCCCTGCCAAGTATCAAGGATTGCAAAATCATAATCCCACGACTCTAAATTTTTAATATATTCATATATATCAGCTTCTATAATATTAACTTTTTCTTTATTACTTAAATAAGGCGAAGTCAAATTTATTACATCTTTTGATCTTTCAATAATATCAATTATCTTAACTTCTTCTTTATTAGTTAAGAATTCAGCCACGACACCAAGACCAAGACCTCCAACTAAACCTCGGCCACTTGCTTTAACCTCTTCTACGGCTTGCCACATTTGCTTAACTTCAATTGGGTAATCAGTCATCCAAACCCCTCTTTCTCGGCTAACAAGCTTATGAACACCATCTTCATGAATAATAGAGCAATCGCCCGACGAACCCATGGGAATATTTATTGGTGATTTAATCATATTGTTTTCTTTGTTTTAATCCACATAAAACTTGTTTCTCGTGGATAATTTAAAATAAACCATGGATGGATCTGGTAAGCTTCTGCCCAAGCTGGGACAACATACATTGGATGAACAAATTCTGTACTAACATTTCCCTTAGTAAAATCATGTCCAGAAATAATTCCACCAACTTTGACTTTTTTGCTCCACTCAGCAATGTCATTGGCGACAAACTGAAACCGATGATCACCATCGATAAAAACAAAATCAAGAGATTCATCAGGAAATTCCCTTACAGCATCCAAACTCCATTTTCTAATAATAATATTATTTTTATACTGCAAAAGTTTATCTTTGGCAATTTCATACATAATTTCATAATGTTTGTCTTTACGAAAATTTTTATAAATAGGATAAGATTTCCAAGCATCAATAGAATAAATCTTAGCTTCAGGTAGTTCTCGGCAGAGTATTTCTGAAAAATTACCCTGGGCCACTCCAATTTCAGCCCCAGACTTAAAATTTAATTCCTTAAAAATTTTAGGCAAATCAGTCAATCTATTTAAATTAAGATTAAAGGGTGATTTTTTCCTTAAATCAATATCATATTTTTTAATAATGTAATCAAGTGTGTCCATATTATTTTATTTAACATACATCCAAGTATTATTTTTATTATTTATTAAAATAAACCAAGGATTAATTTTATAAGCTTGCATCCATCCGTTGACAGCCGGAACGACTTGCATATAATTCCAATTATCTCTTTTAGAAAAATCATTGTAATCGTGCCCTGACACGATACCCCCTTTTTTAACTTTTTTTGACCATAAGGCAATATCTTCGACGACATATTCATAAGAATGATTGGCATCAATATATACAAAGTCAAGAGATTCATCTTCAAATTGTTCTACAATTTCACGACTCTTTCCTTTAATTAATAAACAATCGTGGCCTTTTATATTTTCTTTGGCTTCTTCATATGCTTTTTTTAATTCATCATTCTTATAGTCTTTGTAACCATAATAATAAGACCAAGTATCGACACCAAAAAGTTTAAGACCAGGAACTCTTTCAAGTAAACATTTTGAGTATAGCCCTCTAAAAACTCCAACCTCAGCTCCAACACGAAAACCTAATTCATTAAACAAATTTGGCAAGTCTCTATATCTTCCTATTTTTAATTTTATGGGAAGATTCTGCTTTAAATCAACTTCATATTTTTTTACAATGTAATCTAGGGTATTCATCTAAATAATATTATCTAGGTTCTTTAAATTGCTAACAACGGAAGTATATGGCCAAATTTTTTTATAATCATACCTGTATTTAAAATGTGGCAAAACTTTACTATAGCCATACTGTTCATCTCTTTCCTCGTCAGTATCGTGAATAACCATATAATCTGTCTTATCCTTCAATCTTTCTATTTCAACTGGCCGACGATTATCAGGAGTGTGATCAATAAAGACTAAACCCCAGTGCTTTTTATCAAAATCTGCTTCATCCCAGCTTTTACAATAAACTATGTGATGGTATGTACTTTCCATCCGCTTATTTCTCTCATACCAATAATGTTGACTTTCGTATGAATAAACATGCCTTTTTGTCATTTCAGCTAGCCAGTGCAATAGTAAAGTTGAAAAATATCCTGTGCCTATTTCAAGGATATCACCCTCAGATTTATCAAAAACTCTTACCAAAAGTGGAACATGAGTAGCAAAAGAACTTTTTTCTACAGGGTGAGGAGGATCTATTTTCTCTTCTTCTTTATATTTAATAAATTCCTCTTCTTTGACTTTATCGGTTTTCTCTTTTTTATTTATTTTTTTTCTATCAGTTTTTTTTGTTTTTTTCATTGTTTTAATGATTTATATTATAAGTATTATTTCAAAATAGCTTATTTTATATATATCGACCAAAGATAAATATAGCTTCAAAAACCTTGCTAATGTTATATTTTAGCATTTTATTAGATATTTAGAAACTTGCCAAATAAAAATAATGTTTAAAAAAATTAACTTATCTCACTCAGTTTTTTTGTATTACTAAACACAGTTGTCCATGGAATCATTTCAGTATAATCATATCTATATTTGAAAAGACTATTTATGTAGTCGTAATTCCAATTTCTATTTTTATCAATATTTGAATCATGCATTATGATATAGTCAGCCATATTAGCTAACCTAACCATTTCAATTTCTCTTCTTTTTCCTGGTTCATGGTCAACAAAAACTAATCCCCAATATTTTTTATCAAAATCTGCTTCGTCCCAACTTTTACAATAAATAATATGGTGATAGGTACTTTCGTATTTTTTGGCTCTGTTATACCAATATTCACTATTTTCATATGAATAAACATGCCTTTTTGTCATTTCGGCCAACCAATGCAAAATCAATGTTGAAAAATATCCTGTGCCTATTTCAAGGACATCACCCTCTGATATATCAAAAACTCTAACCAAAAGTGGTATGTGGGAGGCAACCATTTCTTTATTATTTCTATAAAATCTAACCATTCTTCTTTTTATCTTTTATCAGACCCAGAGCTTTATCAATCCAATAATGAGTCCACTCAGCATGTTTTTTAACAAAACGAAAACGATCTTCTTTCTCAACACTAATTACAACCGCAATATCGCTCCTTTTAATTTTATCTCTAGTCTCAGCTTCTCGGTGTTTTTGAGAATCAATCTTTCTAACATCATAGTCAATCATTAAAGCTTTAACCTTATTACCCTCTCCTGCGTCGATGATATCTTCAATAATATCACATTCTGCTCCTTCACAATTTAATTTTAGAAAAACTTCATCTTCTTTTTTAATATTTTCTTTAAACCAATCACTAGCCTTAATAAGTTTAATATCCATTTTTTCTACATCCTCTGTAAATCGATCATTAAAAATTGAAGCTGATGGTTTGTTTGAGCTAAATAATTTTTTCACAACATTATCCTTCCATAGACCAAATTCTCTTACTTCTATTTTAGGATTATTTAATTCCCTGATTGATTTTGCAAAATTTGGATTAGGTTCGAAACAATATATTCTATCAAAATTATACCCGTGGTTTAAAACTGCTCTAGCTGTATCTCCCTTATAAGCCCCTACATCTAAAAATATTTTCATAATTTCATTATTTTTAATATTAATAATTATTCAAATTTCTCAAAAACATAATCCGTCATTAAAAAACAATAATTATTTTCTTTTGCCTTCATTACAATATCTTCGCTAGATATTCTATATCCATTAATAAATTTATCATTTAATTCTTTTACTGATATCCCCATATTTCTATAGGGAAATACCGTTTGGACTTGATTGGCTAAATTATTAATAATCTTTGGTTTATCAAAACAAATCATTAATGGTCTGTCTGGAATATTTGATCTTAGGGCTTTTTCAAAATTTCCTGGAATATCATAAACTCCATTATGAATAACATATGATATATCTTCCGTTCGAAAAATATGAGCACTAACTGACATTGGATAGCCCCAGCCATGCCTATATCTTCTCCATCTCCAAGTATTATTTATCATTTTGGGGGCATCTTTATAATACGGGGCTAGACGCAAGGTTAAACAAATAATTTCTTTATTATCCTTTAATGCCTTAAACTCCTGGCAGTCTTCTTTAAATGGCTCTACCATCACATCATCATCACATAGATACATCTGATAATCTCCCCTTAAATTTTCTATAACTTGCTCTTTAAAATTTGTCTCTGGTATAAAATTTACTTCAGGATACATTTCCATTAACTTTTGATAGCCAGATTTATATTCGGGGTCACAAGCAAATAAGACGCTCGAGGGTATATTGAGTGTTCGAAGCAATAGTTCAAGCTGACAAGCTCTATTTTTACTAAATATGAGAGTATTTATTTCTCGACGCATATCTGAAAATTAGGATACATTTCATGAATAATATAGTCTGTTCTAATCCATTTATATTTAAAACCAGAATCAATAAGTATTTGCTTGAGATATCTGGGCGTATATCCCCAAAAATGAGTTCGACCTTTTGACTTATGATCACAATAAATCAGTCTCATCGCCCACTCCACCTCTTCTATGGTTTTTGCCTTAGTCAAAATTTTAGCTTGTTTAGCACGATCGTCAATATCAATTATTAAAATTCCACCAGGACTTAAAACCCGATACCATTCTTTCAAGGCTTTTAAAAAATCTTCCTTTGTTAAATGATCAATCAAATTAACACATAAAATCTCATCAACGCTATTACTTTTAAACTTTAATTTTCTGACATCCATTTTGATATCAGTAACATTATTTCCTTTATTTTCTCCAAATTTGTATTTGTAATATTTATCTATTGTTGTCCTGTTGTGTTCAACAATTTCAGGATGATTTTTGGCTAAAATATTAAAAAGGTCAATATTTACCCAACCATCAAGATATACAGTACCATTTCCAAGGTGTAATTTCATTTTTTAAAAAATTAATTTTGACTGTTATACATTTTCATAATATCTTCCGCTTTACCCCAATAAGGAATATCATAAGCTCTTAATTTACCCATTCTTTTTTTTGTCCCTTGGATTTGATAACCAATAGCATCTTCATGAGTAAAGACAAGGCATGGAACCGATGATTCATATTTAACTGATTTCCTTTCTGTTACCTTGAGATGATTTTCATATCTACCCGGCTCACTAAAATCACTAATATTGCGAAGCATTGATTCATCGGGATATTTTTTAAATCTTTCCTCCATAGCTTCGATAAAAAGTTCTCGAGGACAAATCATCATTGATAATACTTTTCTTTCTTTATATGAATACATCGGTGGCTTGACCCAAGTATATATTGCCCATCGACTATAATCGTAAGCAAACTCATCATCTTTAGGAATATAATCCAAAAAATGTTCTCTTGAATACAAAATATCATCTTCGGCCATAGCAATATATTTGGTTTTTGCTTCCTTAGCTCCAACTAGAGCTTGGCGATAAATATTCACCGATGAATAAATTTTGTCTCCAACACAAATATTTTGCACTCCAAAATCCATTGGTTTTTGGGAAATACTTATTATTGGAATGTCGCCTGCAACTTTTACTAACTGTTCCCTAACTTTTTTCGCAAAAGGTTCACGCAAACGATTAGCGGTATAATATAAAATTGTTAAATCTTCTCTTCTTCCCATAAATATTTTTCCCATTCATTTGGCCACCCAGGAATTGGCAT
>CAYSSZ010000024.1:0-7995 GCA_964434095.1 uncultured Candidatus Saccharibacteria bacterium
AGTAATTATTATTAAAGAAAAAATAACAAAAAAACGCTTACGACGTCGTCGCTTCATTTTTATTAAATGAATGGATTTAGGTATATCTTTCATCCCGTTAGAAATTATATATGTTATATTCTTGTAATTTTATATTTTATCGACATAATTTATATTTTAATATTATATTTCACATTATGAACGTCCCGCCATAGCGGGACTATTTCTAACGGGATTCATCCATCTATAAATATAGTCTCTAACAGAATTTCATAACATAAAGTCAAGAAATTATTTCCTTGCCAAAATATTTAAGTAGAACTTCTGGAATTTTAATTGTGCCATCTATTTGCTGAAAATTTTCAACTAATGAAACAAGAATTCTAGGAGTTGGAATAGCTGTTGCATTTAGAGAGTGAGCATATCTCATTTTTCCATCATTATCTTTATATCTAATATTCATCCTTCTTGTTTGAAAATCATGGAAATATGAAGCAGACCCTATTTCTCTATATTTATTTTCCTTGGGAACCCATAATTCAATATCATATTTTTTTACTTGACCCATTCCTAAATCTCCGCCACAATTTGCAACAGTCCTATAAGGAATACCAAGCGATTCGATAAATTCTTCTGTGTTTCTATTTAACTCCTCATGAAAATTTACACTTACACTATGTGAAGCTTCACAAATTATTACTTGTTCTAACTTATAAAACTCGTGAACCCTAATTAACCCTTTAACATCTTTTGAATAACTGCCGGCTTCACGACGAAAACAAGGTGAGAAACCTAGATATTTTTTTGGCAATTCATCTATTTTTAAAATCTCATCTTGATGAAATCCCATCAAGGGAACTTCTGCCGTTCCCGCTAAAAAATCTTCATCTTGAGTTTTATATAAATCTTCTTCTCCTTGTGGTAAATAACCAGTGCCTAAAAACGTTTCTCTTCTGATAATAACTGGAGGTAAAAAAGGTAAATAGCCCTTACCTGAAAAAAAATCTAGGGCATACATCCAAATTGCCATTGATAAACGAGCGCCTTCACCCATTAAATAATAACCTCTGAAACCATGAACTTTTGTTCCTCGATCTAGATCAAGCATTCCAAGTTTAGTCATTAAGTCAATATGGTCTTTGGGCTCAAAATCAAAAGTAGGTTTTTCTCCCCAATTTTTTACTTCTTGATTTTCCTCATCACTTTCTCCTTCTGGAACAGAGATATCTGGAATATTAGGTACTTGCAACATCAGAACCTGCCAATTCTTCATTATTTCTTTCAGCTTTTCTTCTTTGTCCCTTAGCTCTTCTTTTACCAAACGCATTTCTTCAATCAATTGTAAGCGTGATTCTTGGCTAATGTTAGTTCCCATTTCTGTACTTACCTTATTTTGTTCACCACGTAAATATTCTACTCTCGATAAAATCTTTAGCCTTTCATTATCCAACTCAATGAGAGCATCAACATCAACTTCGATATGCTTTTTCTTAGCCCCAGCTTTAATAATATCTTTATTTTCTTTGATAAATTTTATATCTAACATTCCAGTACTAAAATTTTACTTATAATTATATTCAAATTATTCGACTTTTTCTCCTATACTATATTTATTTTTTAATACATCCTAATCAAAAATTTAGTACGGGACAAGTATCTCTCAGTATACCCCGAAAAAAGATTTTTTACAAAATCTATCGAGACAGGTAAAATAATGATAGAATATACAAAAATTGATAATTACGTGTTATATTGTAATTTTTCTTCGCTTATCCCCGCCCGACTGAATGACTTCAGTCATTCGGGCAGGCCTACCCCTCGCTTCGCTCGGGGCGCGCGCCCACACCTACTCAGAAAAATCACAATATACCACTCCATGAATTATGAACGTAATTAGAAAATTAAATCAAAATGAATTTCCAAAAGCTCTTTTGGAAATTCCTCAACCTCCTAAAACTTTATATATTAGGGGTAATTTACCCGAGGGTAATTTTACCTATTTGACTGTAGTCGGTTCGCGCAAATACACCTCTTATGGCAAAGAAGTTTGTCAAAAATTAATTCATGGATTAAGAGGTTATCCAATTATTATTGTTTCAGGTTTAGCATTAGGTATTGATAGTATTGCTCATCGATCGGCCTTAAATGTTGGTTTACCGACAATTGCCTTCCCTGGTTCTGGTCTTGATAATTTTACCATTCATCCTCAAACAAATGTCCGTCTGGCCGAAGAGATAGAAAACAGCGGAGGTTGTTTAATATCAGAATTTGAACCAGACTTTAAAGCAACTCTTTATTCATTTCCTCAGAGAAATCGTCTAATGGCTGGCATCTCAAAAGCAGTTTTAATTATTGAGGCAGAAGAAAGATCTGGAACTCTTATTACCGCTCGTATGGCTCTCGATTACAATCGCGATATTTTGGTTGTTCCTGGATCTATTTTTTCCTCAAACTCAAATGGGACTAATTGGTTAATTAGACAAGGAGCTATACCAATTACTTCAAGCGAAGATATTTTAGAAGTCCTTGGCTTCCCTATTGAAAAACCAAAACTAAATGATGAAGAAAAATACGCTGACTGTAGCAAAGAAGAAATGAAAATAATTGAACTGCTTCGTGAGCCCCTCGAACGAGATGAGCTTGTTCGCGCTTCTGGTATGGATATAGCCAAAGCCAACGCCCTCCTCTCAATAATGGAAATTAAAGAGCTCATTAAAGAAGAGCTCGGTGAGATTAGAAAGAATTAAAATTAAATATATTTTTATTATAGAAATTAACAAAAGTAGACAAAAAATTTGTTTTATGCAATTCTTGTTGTTAGGAGCTAGTAACTAATCACTAGAACCTAGAAACTAATTTATGAAATTATTAATTGTTGAATCACCATCGAAAGCTAAAACCATCGAAAAATATTTAGATGGCGCCTTTACTGTACGGGCTTCGGTTGGTCATATCAGGGATTTACCTAAGTCAAATAAAAATGCTATTGATATTGAAAATGGTTTTATCCCCCATTACGAAATTTCTAGAGGCAAAGAAAAAGTTGTAAATGAATTAAGGTCACTTGGTGAAAAAGCTAGTGTTATAATGTTGGCTACCGACCCGGATCGTGAGGGCGAAGCCATATCTTGGCATCTAAAAGCTTTACTTGACGAAGATCCTAAGGTTAAGGGAAAAATAAAAAGAGTCGCTTTTCATGAAATTACCAAAGACGCAGTTATCAAGGCCTTAGAAAGCCCCCGAGATATAGATGAAAATTTAGTAAAAGCTCAAGAAGCTAGAAGAGTACTCGACCGACTTGTTGGTTATGACTTATCTGGTATTATTTGGAAAAAAGTCCGTTACGGACTTTCAGCTGGAAGAGTTCAATCTCCCGCCCTCCGAATAATTATAGAACGTGAAAGAGAAATAAGAGCTTTTATTCCAGAGAAATACTGGATACTTGAAGCAATATTTAAAACACCCAAAAATTCAGAACTTAAAATGTCTTGTTCCGAAGAACCTCGAGATGAAAAAATAGTAGATAAAATCCTAACTTTGGGAAAAAGTAAGAAGTGGTCAGTAACTGATCTGAAAACTAGCGAGCAAAAAAGGTCTCCGCGCGCACCATTTACAACTTCAACTCTTCAGCAAACGGCTAGCACCCGACTAGGTTTTTCTCCTTCACGCACAATGCAAGTCGCGCAAAAATTATATGAGGCAGGCTTAATTACTTATATGCGTACTGATTCAACATCACTTGCAACAAGTGCACAAGAATCGATACTTAAGTTAGTTGGAAAAAAATACGGTCATGAATATGCTCAAAAAAATTTTTATAAAACAAAATCAAAAAATGCCCAAGAAGCTCATGAAGCTATCAGACCTACTCATGTGGACCAAATCCAGGCCGGATATAATGAAGAACAAAAAAAGCTATATCGATTGATTTGGGAAAGAACGATTTCTTCACAAATGACTGATGCTAAATTCTTAAAAACAAAAATTACTGCCAATATTCTAAGTAAAGAAATTCCAGATTTTACAGCCAATGGTTCACAAATAATATTTCCTGGTTGGCTTATTTGTGATAAAGATTCCAATGGTGATGAAGTAAATTTACCCGAAGTAAAAATTGGAGATGAATTAAAACTTCTTGATTTAGAAAGCAACGAAAAACATACTGAGCCCCCAAATAGATATACAGAAGCAGGACTCATTAAAGAGCTTGAGTCCCGAGGTATTGGCCGACCATCTACTTATGCCTCCATTATGAAAACACTTGAAGAAAGGAGCTATGTTACAAAAGAAGGCCGAACTCTCTTCCCGACTGATACTGGAGATGTAGTGTCGACTTTCCTTGAGGACAATTTTGCAGAATATATAAGCGATAATTTTACAGCTGGAATGGAAGATAAATTAGATGACATTTCTAATGGCAAACGTGAATACGCTAAAACATTAAAAGATTTTTATATACCATTTAAAAAAGAAATCAAAGAAAAAGATAAATTAGCTAAAGCGACAAATATGGGAGATGCTCCTAAAGAGCTTGTCTGTCCAAAATGTGGAGCTAGTATGATTATCAAACTAGCTCGAACTGGAAAGTTTTATTCATGCAAAGATTATCCTGATTGTGACGGAGCTAGAACTATTGACGGCAATGTTTTGGAGGGACCGAAGGAAACAGGTGAATTATGTCCTGTCTGTGGTGAAAAAAATGAGGGTAAATTGGTTATCCGTCAAGGACGTTTTGGATCTTTTATTTCTTGTTCTCGTTATCCAAAATGCAAATTTATTAAACAAGATGAGGCAGAATTAAAGAAAAAAATGACTGATGTTAAGTGCCCTATTTGTAATAATGGTTTAATGATGGAACGACGCGGAAAATTTGGAATTTTTTACTCTTGCTCAAATTATCCAAAATGCAAAAATGCAATCAAGGCCAAGCCTACAGGTAATATTTGTGATCTCTGTGGTTCCCTCATGATGCTCGGCACAAAAACTATTCCCGAGCGTTGCTCCAATAGAAATTGTCGAAACCACAATCCCCACAAACATGGTGATAATTTAGTCAATAATAAAAAAAATATTTAGCCTTCGCTAAATATTTTAGTTTTTGTGAGGCGGAGCTATGTGCCTTCTTTCCGTAAAGTCAGCTTTGAGATATAATACCTCCATGGCTGGATTAAATGAAATACTTAACCTTATTCCCAAAATTTCTCATAAAGATAAATTTCTTATTGAGAAAGCTTTTAATTTTGCTAGCCGAGCTCATTTAGGTCAAAAAAGAAATTCGGGAGAGCCATATTTTGTTCATGTTTTTGAAACAGCTAAAAATTTGGCCTTATACGGTATGGATACAAAAACAATAGTAGCTGGCCTCCTGCATGATACACTGGAGGATACCAGTGTTACAGAAAATGAATTAAGAAATGAGTTTGACGAAGAGATCGTAAGACTTGTCAATGGCGTTACAAAATTAGGGAAGATAAAATATCAAGGTCATGAAAGACATGTCGAAAGTTTACGTAAATTTTTCTTAGCAATGACTGATGATATTCGTATTTTAATTATTAAATTAGCTGATCGATTACACAATGTTGAAACCCTTCAATATGTTGATCCCGAAAAACAAAAAAGGATAGCTTTAGAAACTATTGAAATCCATGCGCGATTAGCAAATAGAATTGGCATGGGTAAACTGAAAGGCCGGTTAGAGGATGCCTCCTTCCCTTTTGCTTATCCTAAAGAATATGAAGAGGTCAATATGTTACTTGAAAAAAAATCTGCAGATAATGAAAAAGAGTTGGCTTATGTAACTGATGAGTTAAGAAAACAACTAACAAAACATAAAATTCACATTGTTGAAATAAGTCGACGAGCAAAACATAAATATAGTCTTTGGTGTAAACTTAAGCGTTACAATATGGATATAGATAAAATATACGACATTGTTGCTCTTAGGGTTATCGTCGATTCAGTTGAAGAATGTTATCTTGTTCTTGGTATTATTCATAGTATCTGGAAACCACTTCCTGGTCGTATAAAAGATTATATTGCTAATAAAAAACCAAATGGTTATCGCTCTCTGCACACAACTATTTTCACTGGTAATGGAGGAACGGTTGAAATACAACTTCGCACTCCAGAGATGCACGCAGAAGCAGCTTATGGTATTGCGGCTCATTATATATATAAGGAATTAGGCAAAAAAATTAACAAAGAAGTTCTGCCAGAAAAAAAATTGGAATGGATAAATCAATTGCGTGATTTACAAGAAATTGTTTCAAATCCATCTAAATTTATGGATGATCTTAAAATGGATCTTTTTCGAGATAGAATTTTTGTCTTTACCCCTAATGGTGATGTTGTAGATTTACCTGACGAATCAAGTCCGATTGATTTTGCTTATGCAATTCACTCCGACATTGGAGACCACACAAAAAGCGTTCAGGTTAATGGTAAAATTGCACCTCTCAGCACCAAACTTCATAATAATGATATTGTCTATATTATTACAAACAAAAATGCTCACCCCTCTTCAAAATGGCTCGACTTCACAAAAACAACAGACGCTCGACGTCGCATAAATAATTACCTAAAAGAAAATAGTTTATTGTCACGATTTCTATCTTTTAAGAAAAATAATTGACCTTAGATAGAAAAATTTCTAATATTATAGAGATCTTCGTCTAGATTATCCTCTTCTTTTTTACCAGCATTATCTTCATCAATAATATATTCTTCTCTTAAAACGATGGGTTCTTCGGGAATTTGAGAAGCAATGAAGTTTTCCAGCATTTCGCTTGGATCTTTAGTTTCATTTGATTTAATTGAATCCAGTATAACCCGCAAATCATCATTTGAGAAAAAATCGATCGTAATTTGACCTCCGTTTTCTTTTCTTTCAATCCTAACTCTAGTACCCAAAGCTTCTTGAAGTTTCTCTTCAATTTCTGATATCTCGGGATCAGGTAATAGTTCCTTTTTTCGGACTCTATCAACAGCTATTCTTCTAGCAGCCTTTTCGGCATCACGTACTGACATTTTTTTAAAAACAATTTCTTTAAACAACACATTTTGCTCTTCTGGCCTATCAGCCAACATCAAAATTGGTCTAGTATGTCCTTCACTTATTTTACCAGCAGATAATGCATCGAGTACTTCTTGTGGTAAGGCAAGTAATCGAAGAGTATTTGAAACATATTCTCGACTTTTACCCACCTTAGCTCCAACTTGATTATGGGTAAAATTGAATTCTTCGGTCAAACGCATAAATGCTCTAGCTCTTTCAACTGCATTTAAATCTTCACGTTGCAAGTTTTCGATAATTGCAAGTTCAAGTTTAGACATACCATCATCTCCAACTCGAATAATAACTGGAACTTGTTCAACTCCAGCTAATTTTGATGCCCTTAAACGACGCTCTCCAGCAATAAGTTCATACTCAACAGACAATCCCCCATCCTCTTTCTGAACTTCAGTTCGCGAGACAACTAATGGCTGTAATACTCCATACTGACGGATTGAATCAGCCAAGTCCTGTAACCTTGCTTCATCAAATTCACGACGTGGCTGATAAGGGTTTGGTTTTATTTTTTCTGTTTCAATCCAGAAAATTGAGTTATCATAAATTCTTGATGACATAATATAATATTATCATATTTTTAGATTGTTGAAAAATAAAATAAAATCATATATACTTTCTGATAGCAACTAGTCCCTAGAAGCTAGCAACTAGAAGCTATCATATGCGTCGGTGGCCCTCCTTCGCACGAAGCTAGGACGGGCGCACAAGTTTGAATGTTTGAATAATAGATAAGTATTTTAGTAGTTTTAAAATAGTTATCATATTCGCGTCGGTGGCAGAGTGGTCAATTGCAATTGACTGTAAATCAATCGCCTTCGGGCTACGGGGGTTCGAATCCCTCCCGGCGCACAATGTGAAAAAATTCAAGCTCTTGCTTGGATTTTTTCATATATATCTCGCCGAAAGAGCGAGCAAACTGCTTTGCTCGCGTGAGGGATTCGAAC
>CAYSSZ010000025.1:0-2834 GCA_964434095.1 uncultured Candidatus Saccharibacteria bacterium
GACCAAGCTTCTTACACTATGGGTGGAGCTGATGTAACTTTGTATGCTAAGTGGACACCGATACCTTACAATTTAACAATAACAAAAAATCCCGAAGAAGGAGGAACGGTAATTTCAAATCCAGTCGGTATTTCTTGTGGTGCTACTTGCTCTCAATTATTTGGTTACAACACTACCGTTGTTCTGACAGCAACTCCTACAGGAGGTAGTTCTTTCATAGGTTGGGGATCAGGATGTGATAGTGTTTCTGGTAATACCTGTACATTATTAATTACTTCAAATAGAAGTGTTGCGGTAAACTTTATGTCAGGGAAATTAACCCCACGAAGTCCAAGTTGTTCTATTCTTGCTGGAGGAAGTAGCTGTGATATTTTAATGGATTGGGAAATAAAAAACCCAGTAGGATTAACGACAGAAATAACAGCAGTTGGGATGGAAAATATAGAAGTTTCCAATAGCACTTATCCCCTTATTCAATATGGAACTCGTACATTATCAATTCCTTATGGATGGAGAGAATTTTATTTATATAATAATGCAGTAGAACTTGCCTCATCAAACATTAACGCTTTATGCACAACAATACCTGCTCCGGGAACAAGTTGGGAAAAGGGAGTTTGTGAGCCCAATAGAGTTCCTACTGTTATTGACCCAACTGTATCAAATGTAGTTACAATTAAAGGAAGAGCTAATGCTCTTTTGGGAGCAAATATAACTTCTGCAGGAGTTCCTTCCTCAATACTTGAAAGAGGATTCTGTATTAGTACTTATAATTCATTTCCAGTCATGGAAACCTCTTGTACTCCTCCTGAAGGTGGGACAACAATAGGATCTTATACTCAATTACGAAAAAATATTCTCCCAGGACTTACCCCTAAAACATATTATTTTCGAGGATATGCTAGGAATGCGACCGGGACAGGATATTCAGAAAGTGGAACATTTATAACTGAACCAGTTGTTTTGCCAACTGTAATTACAAATCCAGTAACAAATATTTCTACAACATATGCTCAAGGAGGAGGTAATGTTACTAATGACGGTAATGGACTTATTACTTCTAGTGGTTTAATTAGGAGTACTTCTCCCAATCCAACTATTAGCAGTTATTCAGGAAGAACATATGATGGTTGGGCTGATCCAGGAGATTGGAGAAGTTGGATGTGGGGATTAAGTCCTGGAACAGTTTATTATGTTAAGGCTTATGCTGTGAATGAGGCCGGAGTAAGTTACGGGCAAGAACTCACCTTCAAAACATTAAGAGTGCCAACAGTTATTGATCCAACCGTAACGTCAATTGAACCGACTCAGGCTATTTTGGGGGCTAATGTAACAGACTTAGGTTATCCGGCCGAGATATCTGAAAGAGGGACATGTTTGGGATTAAGTTCAACTACAGTTTATTCTTGTTCGCCTGAGGGGGGAACAGAAGCAGGAATATTTACTCTTTTACGAAAAGGACTAAATCCAGCCACAACATATTTTTATAGAGGATATGCAACAAATGTGGCAGGTAGAGGGTATTCAGCAATTGCATCATTTACAACTCCGTATGCCAATTTAACGGCTTTAACACCAGAACAAGATACAGCTACGATAAATGAAAATAAAAACTTTTCCTCAATTGTTTATAATCTTGGTAACTATTCTACTGGAGCTGGTTTTTATAACATGTTTCATATTTGTCAAGATTCTGCGGAGGCAACACAACATTGTTCCACAACATATATAATGAAACAAACTGAGCTAAGTTCTATTCTCGAACCAAACTCAGCAGTTTCAATTGTTACAAACCATACCTTTCCATCGATAGGTGTATATGCTATTCGAGCCTGTGCTGATTTGGATTCATCGTGGAATGATTTGATTGAGGAATCAAATGAAGATGATAATTGCAGTCGTTGGAATGATATTGTTGTTAATCCAGTTATCGGCTCTCCTGATTTAACAGCTTCAGTTGTTTCTCCTACCGCTGCAGCTGAAGGAGTCCCAAAGACATTTTCTTCAACTATTTTAAATGAAGGAAGTGTAGCAACTCAATCTGGTTTTAGAAACTTTTTCCAAATTTGCCCTGAATCTGACGTATCTCTATTTCCATTACCAGAAGATTGTTTAAACCCAATAGATAAAACATCAACAATAATGTCAGCTTTGCCTGTTTTG
Source organism: uncultured Candidatus Saccharibacteria bacterium (assembly GCA_964434095.1). Lineage (GTDB taxonomy): Bacteria > Patescibacteriota > Minisyncoccia > Phycocordibacterales > UBA9973 > UBA8515. The sequence goes on from CAYSSZ010000025.1 coordinate 2,164, forward strand.
GGTTCTGCTATAACTACAACAAACCACACTTTTCTTGCTGATGGTATTTATTATATAAGAGCCTGCGCAGACAAAACTGATAGAAATACGAATGAAGATACTGATAATATTAATGAAACAAATGAATCGAATAATTGCAGTCGATGGATAGATGTGACAGTAGGTAATGGCCCAGACCTTATTGCTAGCGCTCCGATGCCAGAAACTGCTAGCGTTGGAGATAATATTTTTACTTCAACTGTTAAAAATCAAGGTAATATAAATATAGGATCAAGTTTTAATAACTTTTTCCAAACAACAGAAGATAATCCGGAAGTAACCCTTGAGGGCGATATGGTAATAAGTGACGTTTCAGGTTCATCAATTAGCATACTAAATGCTGGGTTATCTAAAACAACAACAGCCACAATCAATTATACAACTCCAGGAAAATATTATGTTCGGGCTTGCGCAGACAAGACGGATAGAAATACGACAGAAGATACAGATAGTATCGATGAAATAAATGAAAATAATAACTGTAGTGAATGGACAGAAGTACTGGCTGATTTATTGCCTGAAGATGGTGATTGTAATTTGGATTTTGACACTTCGGGTTATGACCCTATAAGTTTTGATCTTGAAAATTATGAAGATAGTGAACTTTGTTTAGTGGGTAGTCCGGAAAATGC
>CAYSSZ010000025.1:2934-7443 GCA_964434095.1 uncultured Candidatus Saccharibacteria bacterium
AACAAGGGTATTTTATTAAATTTGACTTTATTTTTATTTTTGCTAGTATGAGAGTCAATCGGTCTTTTTGTTTGTGCAAATGAAAAGACGATACTTATTATTAATTTATGTTGGTAGGTATTATAGAATAGTCTCATATATTCCATAATCTTTATCAACCAATAAAACATATATGGCAGAAGAATTTAACAGGGATAAACCCCATGTGAATGTTGGGACTATTGGTCACGTTGACCATGGAAAAACCACATTGACTGCAGCTATTTTGGAAATTTTACAAAGGCAGGGTGCTGGATATGGCGCTAAGGTTAAAGGAGTCGACCAAATCGACTCAGCTCCAGAAGAAAAAACTCGTGGAATCACGATTGCTCTTTCTCATAACGAATATTGGACACCTGAAAGACACTACGCTCACATTGATGCTCCTGGTCACGCTGACTATATTAAAAACATGATTACTGGTGCTGCCCAAATGGACGGTGCTGTTATCGTTGTCGCGGCAACTGATGGAGTTATGCCTCAAACTAGAGAGCATATTCTTTTAGCAAAGCAGGTTAACGTTCCTAGGATTATTGTCTTTTTGAACAAGTGTGATATGGTTGACGATCCAGAAATGATTGATTTAGTTGAAGAAGAAGTCCGTGAATTATTGACTAAGCAAGGATTTGATGGAGCCAATGCCCCAGTTGTTCGTGGTTCTGCCTTAAAAGCATTGGAATCAAAGGATAATAATGATGAATGGGCACTGAAAGTAATGGAATTAGTTAAAGCTTTGGATACATATATTCCAGTACCAGAAAGAGATATAACAAAACCTTTCTTAATGCCGATTGAAGATATCTTCTCAATTGAAGGACGAGGAACAGTTGTTACAGGTAAAATTGAAAGAGGTATTGTTAAGGTTGGTGAAGAAGTAGAAATTGTTGGAATAAAAGATACTGCTAAAACAACTGTTACCGGTATTGAAATGTTTAATAAAAGCTTAAAAGAAGGTATGGCTGGAGATAATGCTGGAATCTTAATTCGCGGTATTAAAAAAGAAGATGTAACTCGAGGTCAAGTTTTGGCTAAGCCTGGAACTGTTACTCCACACTCAGAATTTGAATGTGAAGTTTATGTCTTGAAAAAAGAAGAAGGAGGAAGACATACACCATTTTTCACAGGTTATAAACCACAATTTTATATTAGAACGACAGATGTGACAGGAGAATCAACATTACCAGCAGGAGTAGAAATGGTTATGCCAGGTGATACAGTTAAATTATCTGTTAAATTGGTTACACCAGTAGGATTGGAAGAACAAATGCACTTTGCTATTAGAGAAGGAGGTAAGACAGTTGGAGCAGGAGTGGTAACGAAAGTCATTAAATAATTAGTTGTCAGTGACTAGTGATTAGATTTTAGTAATTAAATGCTAGAACCTAGAACCTAGAAGCTAGAACCTAACCTTATGACAACAACTAAAACACAAAAAACAAAGAAAGAAAAAGAAAACCCTATCCAATTGCGCATCAGGGTGAGAGCTTATGAGAATAAGATTCTTGACACATCTGTCAAGCAAATTATAGATACGGCTCTACGTTATGACGCAAAGATTGTGGGTCCGATTCCGCTTCCTACAGAAATTAAGAAATATACTGTCAATCGAGCACCTTTTGTTTTCAAAAATGCTCGAGAGCAATTTGAAATTAGAATTCATAAACGAGTAATTGATATCTTAAATCCAAACCCAAAGACGATTGAAGCTTTGACGAATTTGTCATTACCTTCAGGGGTAGATATTGATGTCAAGATGATGTAAGTGAAAATAACGAACGAAGAGAGATTATTTTCCTTACCCTGTTAAATAATTTTTGCTCAGCAAAAATTAAAATCCAAAAGATTTTATTTAATGGGGTGTAGATTTTTAAAATTTTCACTACGTTCAAATTAAAAAAATCAACATGAATCCCGTATGAAATCGCGGACGCGACTAAACGGGATGAGAAATATTATTGAAAGTTTAATCATAAAATAGGAATAGCAGACAAGTTTTGTAAAAGTCCGCGTCCTATTTCATACGGGATGAAATTTATTCTTGGTAAAAAACAGCATATGATGCAGTGCTTTATGCCTGACGGTAAGGTTGTTCCGGCAACGGTTATTTCGGCTGGTCCGCTCATAGTCACTCAGATTAAAAATCCTGATAGTGATGGATATACAGCGATACAGGTTGCTTATGAAGAACAAAACACAAAAAGAGCTACCGAGGCGCATCTTGGTCATATTTTAAAAGGTACAGGTGAAGGAAAGGCCTACAAACATTTACGTGAATTTCGAGATATTGAAGAAATAAAAGAGGGAGATCTAATCACTGTTAATTCTTTCAACATTGGTGACATGGTTATTGTTTCTGGTGTTTCAAAAAGTAAAGGATTCCAAGGAGTTGTCAAAAGACATGGTTTTCATGGTGGGCCACGATCCCACGGTCAAAAACACTCAGAAAGAGAACATGGATCTATTGGTGGTGGTTTACGTAATAAAGTTCCAAAAGGAATGCGTATGGGTGGCCGAATGGGAGGCGACCGCATAACTGTCAAAAACTTGGAAGTTATTGGCGTTGATTCAGAAAATAATCAAATTTTAATTAAAGGAGCTATCCCTGGTCGACCCGGAACACTTGTTGAAATAATTGGATAAAAAATTATGAAAAAAGATATACAACAAGAAAATATCAAGGATTCAGATAAAGAAATATCACAGCCAACATCAAATAATTTGGAAACCGAAGTTTTTAATTTGAACGGTAAAGTTTCAGGTAAAATGGAATTACCAGAATCAATTTTTGGCTTGGCTTGGAATGGTGATTTGGTTCATCAAGTTGTTACTGCTATGCAAGCCAATGCTCGAACCCCTGTGGCGCACACAAAAACTCGGGGAGAAGTTCGTGGTGGTGGTAAGAAACCGTGGAAACAAAAAGGAACTGGCCGAGCACGACATGGCTCAAGTAGGTCTCCTATTTGGGTTGGTGGAGGAGTTGCTCATGGACCAAGAAATGATAAAATATATGCCCAGAAAATAAACAAAAAAATGAAAGTTAAAGCTTTGTTTACCATTCTTTCAGAAAAGTATCGCAGGGGTCAAATCTTATTCCTTGAGGAATTAAAATTGAAAGAACTTAAAACAAAGGAGGCATCCCAGATTATGGAAAGTTTGAGCAAGGTTGAAAATTTCGGAAGAATTATTGGTGGCAAAAATGAAAATACCTATATAACTGTTCCAGCCAAAGAGGAAAGACTTAAAAAGAGTTTTGCTAACTTGCCAACAGTTAAAGTAGAAGAGATTCGAAATATTAATCCGGTCGATCTATTGTCTCATCGATATGTTATCATTTCTCATCCGAAGGAAAGTTTTGCTTTTCTTGGGGGAAAGATGGAAAGATAGTATGAAAAAGGAAAATAAAAAAGAAAAAGAAGATAAAAAAAGCGACAAGACAAAAAGTCATCCTTTGCTTAAGGGTCCAAGAATTACAGAAAAATCAGCCTTAACCTCAGAACATGGTGGATATACTTTTAATGTACCAGATAAAGCCAATAAAGATGAAATTAAGAAAGCTATTAAAATGGTATATGGCGTTAATCCAATTAAGGTTTCAATGATTAAAATTTCGAGTAAAAAAGTTGTTCGACGCGGTAAAGTTGGGACTAAACCGGGAGGGAAAAAAGCGGTCGTTTATTTAAAAAAAGGAGACAAAATTACATTCGCCTAGAAAAATAATGTTATGAAAACATACAAACCAACAACACCATCAAGACGTAACCAGAGCACCGTATCATTTCGTGGGGTTTTGACGACAAGTAAACCCGAGAAGTCTTTGACCTATGGTTTTAAAAGATCCGTTGGACGCAATAGCCAAGGGCGAATTACCATGCGTCATAAAGGAGGAGGTCATAAGCGTTTATATCGTGAAATAGATTTTAAATATAATAAATACGATATTAAAGCCAAATTGACTTCTATTGAATATGACCCAAACCGTAATGCTTTTATAGGTTTGGCTTGTTACCAGGATGGCGAAAAAAGATATATTATTGTTCCTAAATCAATGAAAAAGGGTGATACTTTTGTAGTAAGCGAAAAAGCTTCTTTGACAACCGGCAACCGTCTGCCCTTAAGATTAATTCCAGTTGGAACATTTGTTTATAATATAGAAATTAAGCCGAAGGGGGGTAGTAAGTTAGTTCGAAGTGCTGGATCATATGGTCAAGTGGTTGCAAATGATGGTGGTTTTTCAAATATTAAAATGCCATCAAGCGAAATTCGCAAAATTCCCGAAAATTGTTGGGCAACGATTGGTGAAGTTTCAAATTCAGAATATAAATTGCAAAACTGGGGTAAGGCTGGACGCTCACGCTGGAAAGGTATCAGACCTAAAGTCAGAGGTAGCGCCATGAACCCTGTTGACCACCCATACGGAGGAGGTGAAGGAGCTCAAGGACGCGGATTAAGAAGGGCTAAAACTCTCTGGGG
>CAYSSZ010000026.1:0-6853 GCA_964434095.1 uncultured Candidatus Saccharibacteria bacterium
TAATTCAAGATATTGAAACATATAAAGACAAAGTGATTGTTTATTCATTGGGCAATTTTATTTTTGACCAATACTTTTCTGAAGAAACAATGCAAGGTATGCTTTTTATAGCAACCTTTGAAGGAAACATCTTAAAGGAAACTAAAATTTTAACAAATCTTCTAAATAAAAAATATCAATCTGAAGGTCTGTTCAATAGTGATTCTCTAATAGACAAAAAAGAGGTTTTATCCTCAAATTGTCCAAAACCAAACAAAGAATATGAAAATATGTTTTATCTAAATATTGGACAAAATATAAGTTTACCAGATAAAACTTATATACCTAAAAATTTAGTTGAATTAGGAGATTTAGCTATATCAAATAATCTCTGTTTAACACAAGAATCAAAAAAAGCTCTCGCTAGAATGATCAAAGCAGCCCAAGAAGATAATATTCAAATTAAAGTTACTTCTGCTTTTCGTGATTTTTCTTATCAAGAAAATTTACTATTAAGAGCGATGGAAAATAATAGAAGTAATATTAGTAATATCATCGCCAAGGCTGGTCATTCTGAACATCAACTAGGTACTGCTGTTGATCTATCTGGTGATTCTCTAAATTATTTATCAGTCTCCAACTCTTTTTACAATACTCCTGAAGAACTTTGGCTTAGAGAAAATGCTCATAAATTTGGTTTTGTTCAAAGCTATCCTAAGGATAAAGAAGATATTACAGGTTATATATATGAGCCTTGGCATTATCGCTATTTAGGGGTTCAAAATGCTTTGGCTATCAAAGATTCGGGTCTCACTATAAACGAATTTCTGCAACAAAAATACTAAAATAATACATTATCTCCTTTTCCTTAAAAAAACCAAAAAATTTACCATCCCCTTTTCCGTAAAAATACTAAAATAATTTACCATCCCCTTTTCCGTAAAAATACTAAAATAATTAACCATCCAGTTTCTGTTTTATTCGCGGCCGCGTGTTAAATGTAATTCAATTTTTCCTACTATCTATTCCATGATATCAATAATTTTAAAAGTAAAAATTACTTTATTCCGTTTTATTCGCGGCCGCGAATAAAACGGAATTTGTATTTATAATAAAAAAATATATCGTTTCTGTATTTGAAAAAAGAGCCGTTACTCTTTTTTTTTAAAGATAACGGCTCTTAAACTTAGCAGACCAACTGCTATGATTTTTTCTCTTTAAGTGGATACTGGGCCTTGAAAACAACCTTAAAGGTGCCTTCCCCTTTGGGGATTTCGATTGAAACCTCATGGGATTGATCCTTTGCAATCACCTTTTCGGCCAGTTCCATGGCCCTTTTTACTTGCCCATCATATTCTGAACGAACTACTTCCGAAACAATCGGGGCATGTTGTTCAACAATAGATTCAATTACAGGAGCAACAGGTGTAGGAAGAGGGTTTTCGGACCCATCTTCTGCAATCATTACGTCGGGTTCAAAAACAAGGTTTCCCGACATAAAGTTACCCTGCCTGGCATCATTTCCACAACCTTGCAAGAAGTAGATTGTTTGAGTATTGCCATTCACAACTACTTCTCCCGCATACGCCGGGGTTTTTTTCAGTCTGAGCTTTTTGGGCTTTCCACTTGCATAATGAACAGTTGCCAAACCTGAAAGCTTTCCTCTACGGATATTTCTGATATCCAAGCGCGACCCCGGAAATTGATTTTGCGCAACCTGACGCATACGGCTGTAAGCACCAGAATCACGAACTCCACCAGGAATTTGCGCTTCTCCAGCGGTAACTGGATTTCTTCTTCTGTTTTTATAGCGAATCTGCAAAAGTTTTGCAACAATCACCATAACAGCAATAAGAGCCAATATCCACCCCCATGGAACATTTGTCCACCAGGGAAATGGTTCGGGTTGAACAACAACACTAGGTTTTGGTTGTATCTGAGGATCCGGTTGAACATGATCGACAATTTCGCCGTGCTTCTCGCGAAGCTTGGTTAATTTGTCACGGACAATTACCCATTGGTTATCACCGGTTTCAACAGTGATCACTTCAACTGCTCCATCTTGGAAAAAATAGGTCAAGGTCTGGCCAGGATAGACCAGATCAGGATTCAGAACACCAGCATTTTGCTGGTTGTACTCCTTACTCTTCTGAATCATCTCCAGAATTTCAGGGTTGGTCATTTGCCCGAAGGCCATAGTCATAGTGCAGAGAAGCACCACGAAAATAAAAAAAAACTTTTTCATCTGAGAAATTTTTAAAAAACATGATTTGGGTCTTGGATATAACTGTCCGATTGACTCCCTTAGGATCAATACATAACATCATAGTGCCCGACTCTCATTTCTTTATATTATATCACTAAATATACCTATTTGTCAATAGATAAAAAGCCTATATTTTAAGTTTTTTATTTAGCGTAAGTTGTCGCGTCTTCGAGGTGAATTGAAAGTAATTTTGATACTCCATCAGCACTCATGGTGACACCATAAAGAACTTGAGCACGAGACATAGTCTCACGATTGTGAGTAACAACAACAAGCTGTGAATACTTTGAAAGATTTTCTAGCATATCTCCATACTTTCTTGAATTTGCTTCATCAAGTGCCGCATCAGTCTCATCTAATACAAGAAATGGTGGAGGATTAACCTGAGATATAGCAAATAAAAGCGCAATAGAAGTCAATGATCTCTCCCCTCCTGAAAGCATGTTCAATTCTTTAACTTTCTTATGTGGCAAAGAAACGTTTATCTCAATCCCTCTTTCAAAATCAAGTTCTGAATTTTCAATTTCTTCCCGTTCTCCAACTTCCTCTTCTTCTACATCTTCATCTTTTTTTGGTTTCTTATATTCCATTGTTATCGAGAGAGAAGCTGTTCCCCCACCAAACATCAAAGCAAAGAAATTCTTAAACTGTTCATTTATTTTTTCAACACCATTCTTAAACTCTGTATCAAGTGTTTCTTTAAGCTCTTCTATTAAAGATTGGCAATCTGCCAAACTTTGATTTAAGTCTTCTACTTCTTTGGCTAAAAATTTATCTCGATCTTCTGTCTCTTGATATTCTTTCATTATATCACCAGCATTACCACTTGCTGTATCTTCAAGTCTAATTTTTATTTTTTCAATTCTCTTTCGCAAAATTTCTTGTTCATTGCGGTCTACCAGTTTTTCAGATTGACCATCGACATATGTTAAAATTTGCTGTCCAACTAAAACTTCCGCTTCGTTTATTTCAACTTCGAAATTATTTTTTATTAAAGATAATTTTTCTTCTTCAAAACGCAAAGAATGTAAATCAGAAGAAACCTCATTTTTTTCACGTAAGAGTTCAAAATATACTCGTTCACTGTTTCGAAACTCAATTTCTGATTCATTTTTTTTCTGTTCAAGTTCACTTATTTTTTCTCTCAATATATTCTCTTCTTGGCCAATAGAATTAATAATATTTAAAATTTCTTGTTTTGATTTTTGTAGTTCTTGGTATTCCAAGCTGTCATTAATGTCTAATTGCTTGCTCGAAACGTCTTCCCCCGGAACAAATTCATCAATCAAATATTCTATTTTTCTTAAAATCGAAATTACTGAAGCCAAATCTTCTTGGGCTATAGCTTGAGAAATTTTCTCTTTCATTTCAGCAATAAAATTACGCCATTCGGCCTCAGTAATAATTTTTTCTTCTTTCTCTGGTCGATCCCTAAACTGCCTCTCAAGACCCTCAATAATTCCTTCAATGCGTCCTAATTTTCGTGTCACTTCATCCTTTCGACCACGAACAGAAAAAAGATCAGCTTCTATTGTTTTTATTTTCTGAGTAAATTCATTCTCTTTTTGATTTTCTTGCTTATTTCTATTTAATAGCTCTATTCTTTCATCTAAACTCAAATTCCTTTCGTCCAAAGTTCGGTGCAAATGATTTAAACGTTTTTCTTCTGTTCTAATATATAGAGCCTCATCAGATAAATAATTTTTATAAAGATTATCGAGTTCAATTCGCATTTCTCTGGCTTTCTCAACCACTTGGACTTGTTTTTTTAAGAAATTTAAATGTGGAGCTATTTCTTTTCTTAAAGATTGAACTTCTTTGATATTAATATTGGTCTTTTCCAGTTTTCTCAAAGCTTCTTTAATCCTATATTGATATACACGAAGACCCAAGGCATCTTCAATCATTGCTTTACGATCTTTGTTTGAAGCATTTAAAACACGATCTGCCTCTCCTTGAGAAATAATATGATAACCGGAACTTCCAATGTTTACCGATGTTAAAAGATTAACAATATCTTTTAGTCGAACTTCAGAATTGTTGATTGCGTAACGATTCGAGCCATCAGCAAAAACTTCGCGACTAATAATTATCTCATCATAATCTAAAGAAATTTTCTCATTTTCACTATCAGACGTAAAAGAAAAAATTTTCTGACTATTGTCGAAAACGATTGAAACTAAAGCTCGACTTGAAGAAGACAAACTTTTTGAGCCTTTAAAAATAAGATCTACTCCTCCCTTACCCCTAAGAGATTTCATGGACTGTTCTCCTAGGACAAATCGAATCGCTTCAACTATATTTGATTTACCTGAACCATTTGGTCCAACCACGGCCGTGATTGGAGTTGTAAAAGAAACGACACTCTTTTTGCCAAATGACTTAAATCCTATTAATTCAATATTTTTTAATGTCATATTAATCTAACCATTTTTCAGATTCTAAAGCATTATGAGCCGCAGATTGTTCAGCTTCTTGTTTTGATTTACCTTTTCCAGAAGCTATATTTTTAGCTCCAAAAAAAATACCAACTGTAAAATTTTTATCATGATCCGGGCCTGATTCACTTATAACTTTATATGACGGCGTCACATTTAAAAATTCTTGAGCTTTTTCTTGAACCAAACTTTTAGCATCACGCCATAATTTTTTTGAAATAATTTTATCCATTTTTACTATTAATGTATCTTCAATAAAAAATTTAGCTTTTTCATATCCAGCATCTAAATAGACAGCTCCAGTATAAGCCTCATACGTATTTGCCAAAATATAGCTTCGGGCTTTCCCAACATCACGAGCTTCTCCTTTTGACATGAGTAAAAAATCATTCATACCAATCTCTGTTGCTACTTCGCTCATAGTAATCGCATTAACCAAAGCTGAACGAAAAGCTGTTAAACTACCTTCGTTATAATTTGGATATGTTCTATATAAATAATCAGTTACAATAAGTTCAATAACAGCATCACCAAGAAATTCGAGACGCTCATTATGTGAGAGTTTAGTGCCACCATTTTCGTTAATATAAGAACGATGGATAAAAGCTTGTTCTAAAAGTTTTTTATTTTTAAAAACTACACCAGTTTTATTTTCGAAATTTGAAAAGTCAATCATGAATTAGTTTTTAGGTTCTAGTTTCTAGTGACTAGTAAGGTTTTTGAATTTTTAATCCAAATTCTAGAACCTAGCCCCTAGAAACTAACACCTAATTTTTTGTTAATATCTCAATTGCTTTGGTTAATAATGGAACCATATTATCATACATTTTTAAATTAGGTATTTCATCAATCGGGAACCATTTAGCATCATCAAGCCCACCTGTCCCCTTTTCTAAAATAAGATCTTGATAGGATGATTCTGCCAAGAAAAAAGCTACTTGCTTTTTTATTTTACCTTTTTGTGGATGATTAGCTATATATTCGTTATGATCCAATAATTGTTTAATTTTTATATCTAAACCCATTTCCTCTTTAATCTCACGAACTGCTCCTTCTTTTTCATCTTCTCCTTCTTCAATGCTTCCTTTTGAAAGGGTCCAATATCCGAAAACATCATGGACAAATGCAAAATAAATTTTTCCTTCTAGCAAACTATAAACAACTGCCCCAGCCTTTTTTTCTATTGGTAATTTTGAGGGATCTGTTTCAATAATTTTACTTTTTTTGCTGACATCATCTTTCCCTGGCTCACCAATCTCTTTATAAACCCCTCCTAAAACACCATTAACAAAACGACTAGAGTTTTCTCCGCCAAAACTTTTAGCCAACTCAATCGCTTCGTTTATTGCAACTTTCGGTGGAACTTCTTCCCTATCTCCAAAAAGTAATTCATATAAACCAATACGTAAAACATTTCGATCAATTATAGAAATTTTATCAATTGGCCAATCAGGAGCAGCTTTTTCAATAATTTCATCAATAACAATTTGTTTTCGAATTATTCCTTCAAATAAATCTCCCATAAATAAAGAATCATCGAGCCCTGGCCCAAACTCTTCTATATTATGAAGTAGCATATCTTTCGGTGTTATTTCTTTTTCTGTACCAAAATCCCACTCATAGAGTGTCTGTAGTACTATTGAACGTGAAAGGTGCCTGTTTGCCATAAATTAAGGAATGAAATGACTATAATTTATGAGCATCCGCCAAACATGCTTTAGCTTGTGGCGGATCGCCATAAAATGCTAACTCTTCTTCTTCGCTTGCTTTTTTTCTATCTTCTTAACTACATCGATTACTTTTCTGCCACGATAAAAACCGCAATTTTTACAAACTACGTGGGTTTCTTTTTTTTGTTTACAATTAGCACAATCGGATAAATTTTTAGCCTCTACGGCATGATGTGAGCGTCGATTACCTGTATGGCTATGTGTATGTCGCATTCTTATTACCATATCAACAAGTATATCTATTTTTGTTAAAAAAGCAAATAGGATTTGCATTTTATAGATTTAAATATTATTATATATAGTACTTATAGAGTGGGTGGCTACCAACCACACAACTAAAACCATTTTATAAGCCAAATAAGAACAAAGCCGGGTGGAACCGCGATTAGACTCGCCCCGACAATAAATGAATTTTTCATTTTTTGTCGGGGCGATTTTAA
>CAYSSZ010000027.1:0-6775 GCA_964434095.1 uncultured Candidatus Saccharibacteria bacterium
GTCGCTCCGAGCATTTCTTTAGCACGAAACAAATGCGAGAGATATGCGCGAGTATAATTATACCCGCCTCCGCTTTCGCTTCGGCGTGGCAAGCACACATAACACTCACAGCCTTCATCTATTGGATTAAAATCTTTTACAAACTGAGCATTCATAATATTTATTTTGCCACTTTTAGTAAATAAAGTTCCATTACGTCCAAGTCTCGTCGGTCCAACACAGTCAAAAAAATCTACTCCATTTTCTACTCCCATAAATAAATCTTCAGGCTCACCTATGCCAAGCAAGTGACGAGGCTTATCCAGAGGTAGGATTTCATTAACCCAACGAACAGCGCTTTCCATGTCTTCTTTGGCAAAAGACCCACCAATGCCAAATCCATCGAACCCTTCGACAAGCTCAGGGCAAGCCCGCATTTCAGAAATTATTTTAGCGGATTTTTGTCGTAATTCTTTTGACCTCCCACCTTGAACAATGCCAAATAATGCTTGGGGATAGCTTCGAAAATATTGCTCCTGAAAATCGCTTATCCCTACCTCGCCCTCTGGGCTCGGTGCGCGCCCACACCTACGATTTTCATTAGCAATATTTTCTTCGCTTAAATAAGCTTGCGAAAGTAGCTCAAACGAATGGTCTGGCACCGGTTCCCTTTCCCCTCGTCCGAGGATCTGAGTACGAGCTACTTTTGCAAGCTCTCTTTTCTTGTGTTCTTCCAAACTTCTTTTAGCCCAAATATGAGTCCGATCAAGAGCTTCACTCTGATATTTTTCATCTTCCATAGGTGAAGTGCATTCATCAAAAGCAAAAATTATATCAGCTCCTAAATTATGTTGTATCTCGATTGATTTTTCTGGAGTAATATAATGCAATGATCCATCAATATGTGATTTAAAAGAAACACCATCTTGTCCTATTTTGGCCAGTTTCGGTAAACCATCTAAAACACTTGAGCGCTCAGTAATTAATAAATTTGGATCAGTAATAGAAACTACTTTTGAAATCCCCTTTCCATAAGCAGCCCCTAGTGAAAAAACTTGAAAGCCACCCGAATCTGTCATTATTGGACCATTCCAATTCATAAATTTATGTAAACCTCCAGCTTCTTTTATTAATTCATCTCCTGGTTGTAAATACAAATGATAAGTATTTGCAAGCATTACTTGAGCTCCAAGATCTTTTACTTGTTCAGGAATTAATGCTTTAACTGTAGCCTTAGTTCCGACAACAACAAAAGACGGTGTCTTTATGACACCATGAGGAGTCGTAAACTCTCCTGCTCGACCTAGAGCATTTTCTAATTGTTTTTCAATTTTAAAATTAAACATTTTATTCAATTCTGACTTCAACCCATTTTAAGTTTTGAACATTTACCGGCGAAGCTAATAAGACTTTTTTAATGGGATCAGTAGGAATAGAAAGAATTTCACTAATATAAGCAATAATTTCGATTGAAGATCCAGGAAGTAAAATCAACGTTCCAATTTCAAAATCAACATCTTTCGGAACAAGCATTTCAAAATTACCCCCACCACGACCAGTTAATTCAACACTAATTTTTGAATTACCCAAAATACCTTCTGTTTTTTTACCAGGACTTGAATACATAATAACTCGAGCTGTTTTTCCATAAACTTCATCAATTTGTCCAATTGGAATATCTCCATTAGCATAGACTTTATTTCCATTTATTATGCCTTGGTTCTGACCAACATCAATAATAATAGTATCATAAGGAGAATTATTAGGTTTGGTTAAAATATTACTCAATATTAATTTCCTCTCTTCAGGAAAACGACTTAATATTTTTTTCAATTCATCATTTTCATCCTTTAGAATAAAATAATCTAACATAGAATTTTTTAAATCACTATTTTCTATTCGCAATTGTTCGTTTTCCTGCCATAAAAACTTTTTACTCTTTAAGATAAAACTGTTGTTTTCGATATTTATTTCTAGATATTTTTCTGTTTTCCAAAAAGGCTGTCCTAGGTAATTAACAAATTTAACTAAATGAGTATAGCCAGTAAAATAAGCTACCGCTAAAAAAATAACAATAATTGATGATATTTTAATTAGTTTATTTCTTCTTCTTATTTGATTTTTATTTCGGAACTGCGACATCATCTGTTTTTAATAAAATTTCTTGATATGATTCTAATTCGTCTAAAATTACCCCTGTCCCCCTAGCTACAGCTGTTAAAGGATCTTCAGCTACATAAATTGGTATTTTTAAAATACTTTGAAGAAGAACATCGAGCCCTCGCAACAGTGCTCCTCCTCCCGAAAGAATAATTCCTCTATTTATAATATCTGATAAAAGTTCTGGAGGTGTTGTTTCTAAAACTTCTTTAACTCCATCAATAAAAGTAAAGATAGACGGCATAATAGCTTCTCTAATATCCGAATCGGTAATAATAACTTGCCTAGGTAAACCTGTTACTAAATCTCGTCCTCGAACTTCTGCCTCCATTGGTTCTCCTTCTATAACTGAACCTATGGCAATTTTTACACTTTCTGCAGTTCTTTCTCCGATTAATAATTTAAATTCATCACGCATATAGTTTGTAATATTTGCATTTAAAAGGTCTCCGGCTATTTTTATATTTTTTGAGCGGACTATGCCTGAAAGAGACATCACCGCAATATCTGTTGTTCCTCCTCCGATATCAATAATAACAGAACCGAGAGCCTCCTTTACTGGCAATCTAATACCGACAGCTGCAGCCATTGGCTCTTCGACAATATAAACTTCACGTGCTCCAGCTGAATGAGCAGCATCTTCTACAGCTCTGATTTCAACATTTGTGATACCTGTCGGTACACCAATGATAACTCTCGGTCGTATTAATTTTTTTGAGATTTTTTCAGTCTTATTTATCAAATAAGCCAACATTTCTTCGGTCACTTCAAAATCAGAAATTACTCCATCGACTATTGGTCTGACTGCTCGTATATGACCAGGAGTTCGGCCAAGCATTTGTTTCGCGGCAGAGCCCACGGCTACAATCTGTCCTGTTTTTTGATTTACTACAACTACAGAAGGTTCATTGATTACGATACCATGACCCTTCAAATACACTAGGGTATTTGCAGTCCCTAAATCTATGCCAATGTCATTTGATAATAATCGAAAAATTTTTTTAAACATTTTAAGTGACTATTAATAGCTAAAAACTAGACAAACAAATTTAATAATTCTTCTAAGTTTATTACTTTTCCTTTTTCCTCTGTTCTTTTCTTTATTTCATAACCTCCGTCTTCTAAACTTCTTTTCGAAACAACCAATCTATGAGGAATTCCTATAAGATCAGCATCAGCAAATTTCTCTCCAGCCATAACATCTTTTCGGTCATCAAAAAGAACTTCAATTCCTTGTGCTATAAGTTGCTCATATAACTTCTCTGAAGTCTGATGAATAGACTCATCGTCGCCTAAAGCTAAAAGATGAATTTTAAACGGGGCAACTGATTCGGGCCAAATAATTCCCCTATCATCAGATAATACTTCTACAATAGTCCCCATTAAGCGCCCGAGACCTATCCCATATGAACCCATGATAACTAATTTATCTTCTCCTTTTTCATTTTTATATTTCAAGTCAAAAGGTTCTGAAAATCTTGTTCCTAGTGAAAAAATATTACCAACTTCAATAGCTCTTTTTTCAATTAAATTATTCTTTGTTAAATTTAAGCTCTCTATAACTTCGTCATTATAGACCTCTTTATTAATAGCCAGTTCTTTGTTTTCATCTATATATATTGTATCTTCACCAGCCCCCGTAATAGTTTGAAATTCATGAGAAAATTTTGAAAAACTGCCTCCAGAAGCAAAAGTTAAATAAGTCAAATGCCCAATACCTACTCTTTTAAAAATATTTTTATATGCATCTTTCATTTTTTCATAAAATTCTTCATGTTCTTTTTCGTCTTTAGAGAATGAATATAAGGCTTTCCAATAAAACTCCCGCCCTCTTAAAATCCCAGATTTACTTCTTACTTCATTTCTAAAAATATCTTTAAAGTCATATGGGTAAACCGGTAAATCTTTATAAGAATTTATGTATTGTTTAAGTATATTTGCATAAGCTTCCTCGTTGGTAAAAGATAATCCAACTTCACCTCCATTTTTTAATTTTGTTTTAAACCAATTATCAACTATGTTATCATCCCATCTATTTGATTTTTCCCAAATTTCTTTATTCTGCAGAACAGTTGTTTTCATCTCTGTACCTCCAACAAAATTCATTTCCTCACGAATAATATTTTCTATTTTTTTTATAACCTTCAAGCCCAAAGGTAGATAAGAATAAACCCCAGCCATCTCTTTATTAATAAAACCAGCTTTTATTAGTAATTCGGCGTTCAAAGCAATTTCATCTGCAGGACTTTCTTTTTTTGTTTTTGTAAATAGTTTTGATTGTCTCATTTTTTTAAAGGAAATAATTAATTTCCTATTAGGCCTATTAATTAATAATTAAAATTATCCTTAAGGTAAAACCTTAAATCATTCAGAAAAATTAATATAATTCGAACACTATATATGACATACTACTCTAAAATATGACTTTGGTCAAAAAATATGTTCTAGTTGCAAAATCAGCCTTTTTCTGCTAAAATGAACCCGTTCCGTGGGGACTTTTTTGTTTTATTTAAAAAGAAAGTCCTTTCGCCCAAAACCAAACAGGGCTTTAGAGGGCAAGCTGGAATGCTTAAAAACGGAACAATTATAAATTAATTTTCGCTCACAAGCGAATCCATTAAAAAATGGAAACACATAGATAATTATGATTCTAAATAATAAAAATAAAATAGAAGAAATGTTTCAAGCTGGAGTTCATTATGGCTACAATAAAAGTCGTCGACATCCTTCAACTTCTTCGTACATTTATGCAACGAAAAATGGGGTTGATATTATTGACATCGAAAAGACACATGAACTTTTTGAAAAAGCTTGCGAAATAATTTCAGAATATGCTAAATCAGATAAAACTATATTATTCGTTGGAACAAAAGCTGAGGCCAAAAAATACATTGATGATGTTGCCATGTCACTTAACTTACCTTATGTTAATGAAAGATGGGTCGGTGGAATTTTGACTAATTTCTCTGAAATCAAAAAAAGAATACAAAAATTAGTTGATTTACGTGAAGAAAAAGAAAAAGGCTATTTTGATAAATATACAAAAAAAGAAAAGCTCTTAATTGAAAGAGAAATGGATTCTATGTCTAAAAATTTTCAAGGACTAATAGGTATGAATAAGGCTCCAGATTTAATCTTTGTCATTGATTCCAAAAAAGAAAACATTGCTGTTACAGAAGCTCGTAAAATGAATATCCCTGTTATGGCTCTTGCAAATACTGACTGTAATATTAATCATATCAATTATCCAATTGTTGGGAATGATGCTTCAACAACAAGTATTAAATTCTTCATAGAAACAATCAAAAATGTTTATTCCAATATTTCTATTGAAAAGGAAAACACTGGGATTAAAACAAAGCCTCAATAATAATTATTAGTTTAATTATATAATTTTATGACAATTAAAATAACCGCCGAATTAGTAAAAGAATTAAGAGATCGAACTAATATTTCAGTCATGCAGTGTAAAAATGCACTTGAAGAAGCCGATGGAGATATGGAAAAAGCTTTAATTCTATTGAAAAATAAATCGAGTAGTATTTCTGATAAAAAATCTGAACGTATTACAAAAGATGGCATTGTTGTTATCGCAGAAAAAGAGGATAAGGTTATTTTACTGGCACTCCATACTGAAACAGATTTTGTGGCTCGTAATGCTGATTTTGTAGATTTAGCTAATAAATTAGCTAAATTAGCCATCGATAGCGGAATAGACCAAATGAAAGATAAATCAAAGGAACTAATTGATTTAGTTGTTCAAAAAGTAGGTGAAAAAATAGAATTGGGAGAAGTAGTTATGGTTGAAGGAAATATATTAGGTAGTTATGTTCATAATAACAAAAATGCTACAGTTGTTTCTCTTTTGGGTGGTGATAAAGAATTAGCCAAAGACGTTGCTATGCATATTACAGCCATGAAGCCAAGTTATATAAAGACTGAAGACATTCACGAAGAAGATAAAGCAAAAGTAATTGAACTCTTTGAAAAAGAAATCAAAGATCTAGATAAGCCTGAAGAGATTAAGAAAAAAATATTAGACGGCAAGATTAAGACGTATTTCAACGAACAAACCCTTATGGAACAACCTTATATCAAAAATCCCGATCTAACGATAAAGCAATTATTGTCTCTTAATAAAGCAACCTTAATTAATTATATTCGAAGTTCAATAGGATAAAAATATGTTAATAAACATAACAATTTTTTTTGTTGCATTATTTTTTGCTTTTGGTATGTTAACATACAGAGCTTGGGAACTAAAAACTTCTCGAGTAACGATAGATGGCCTTCATCAAACTAAATCATTAGTTGTTCCATTCAGAAGAATAGAGAAAATTTTTTTATATATTGCCAAACATCTTATCCAAAGCTTCTTAGTCTTTTTGGCAAAATATTGGTTTATAATTAGTATTAAAATTAAGAAAAAATTTGACCAACTCTGGCCCAAAATTCATGCATTTTTAATTAGAAAAAAGATTACAAGCCAAAATAGAAATTTGTTTATTAAAAGAGCAATTTTTGAGTCAAAAGTAAAAATCAGACGTATCAAGGAAAAAGTGAAAAGAGAAAATCAGATTAAATAGTTTTTATAAAATTTTGTTTGTCTTGTGAGAGCCGCTTTAGCTCAGTTGGT
>CAYSSZ010000028.1:0-6225 GCA_964434095.1 uncultured Candidatus Saccharibacteria bacterium
GGTGGAGTCATAACACGCGTTTTGCATGGAGTTAGTTTATCTGTTGATCACGGAGAATTTGTGGCTATTATGGGTCCATCGGGATCCGGCAAATCAACCCTAATGCATATCGTAGGTTTTTTAGATAGACCGACATCGGGCCAATATTTTTTTGAAGACAAAGAAACAAGCGATTTGTCAGACGAGGAATTAGCTTATATTCGTAACGATCGTATTGGTTTTGTTTTTCAGTCTTTTAATTTGTTGCCCAGAACTTCTGTTTTAGAGAACGTTATGTTGCCCTTGGTTTATAGCAAAATCAAAACAGGACATAAAAATCGAGCCAAAGAAGCATTAGATGCTGTTGGTTTGGGTGATCGCTTGGAGTACTTAAGTAATCAAATTTCAGGTGGCCAAAAACAAAGAGTCGCTATTGCCCGCGCTTTAGTTTGTGATCCGAAAGTAATTTTTGCTGATGAGCCGACAGGTAATTTAGATTCAAAGAGTGGAGCGACGGTTATGAATATATTAGAGCGATTAAACAAAGACGGCCGGACTATTATTCTCGTGACTCACGATCTAAATGTAGCCAGACATGCAGATCGTATTATTACAATCAATGACGGTAATATAATTTCTGACGAGAAAGTTAAAGCCAGTGACAAAGTTCATTCAAAAATCATCAAAGAAGAAGATGAGGACTTGTAAGCTTTTTATCTATGGAAAATTTAATCTCGGAACTTAAAATCACAGTCAAAAATTTATTGACACGTAAAGGCCGGTCTTTTTTAACGATTCTAGGTATTGTGATAGGTATTGCTGGAGTCATTACTATTATTTCTCTAGGGGCTGGAGCTCAGTCTCTGGTTTTAGGACAAATAAATAAATTAGGAAACAACTTAATCGGTGTTTTGCCAGGCAAAAGCAATGAAAATGGTCCACCGACGTCTGTCTTTGGAGTTCAGATTACGACCTTGACTCTTGATGATGTTAAAGCTCTGGAAAATAAAAATAACGTTCCAAATGCGATGGCCGTTAGCCCGATTGTTCGAGGCAATATTACTATTTCTTCAGGCAAAGAGAGTGTTGATACTTCATTTACTGGAACAGACTGGAATTTTCCAATTATTCAAAATGTTGAAATAGAAGAGGGAGGAACTTTTTTTTCGCAAGCTGAAAGTGAATCAGGGGCCAATGTAATAGTTCTCGGCTACGATATAGCCGAAGCCCTATTCCCGAACAATAATAGTTTGGGTAAAATAGTTAAAATAAAAAGTTCTAACGATGATCCAGGTTTACCATTTAGGGTTATTGGAGTTCAGAAGAAAATGGGTACTGTTTTTTTTCAGAATCAAGATGATCAAGTCTTTATTCCTTTTATTGTTGGTCAGCGCCAAATCTTAGGTATTGATTATGTTCAATTTTTACGTATCAAAGTTGATAATTCTCCAAATGTTCCTTTTGCGATGGAAGATATAGCCCAAACTTTACGCAAGCAACATCGTATTACCAATTCAGAAAATGATGACTTTTCAGTCAGGAATTTATCTGATGCTATCAAAATGATTTCTAGTATTACTGATATTTTGAGAATCTTTCTCGGTCTAATGGCTGGAATTTCTTTAATTGTTGGTGGTATTGGTATTATGAATATTATGCTCGTCAATGTTACCGAACGCACTCGAGAAATCGGTTTACGCAAAGCCCTCGGTGCAACGCGAAAAAATATTCGTAATCAATTTTTATTGGAATCAATCGTTCTAACTTTCATCGGTGGTTTAGTTGGCGTTATTCTAGGTGTCCTAATCTCATTTATAGTTTCACTCGGCGTTCGTTACACCGGTTATGATTATTCTTTTATTATATCGTTTTTCTCAATATTTTTAGCTACTAGTGTTTCTTTGGCTATTGGAATTATTTTTGGTCTTTATCCCGCCCAAAAAGCTTCTAAGCTTGACCCAATCGTTGCACTTCGATACGAATAATATGAATAATATTTACATCAAACAAGCTATACGCGGTATAAAATTTAATCCTTCACGGACTATTTTAACAACTCTTGGCATTATGATCGGTATTGGGACAGTGCTCTTTGTTTTGTCAGCTGGTGAAGGTTTTAAAAGTTATGTGAACAATCAAGTAGAAAGCTTTGGCTCAAATACAGTTTTTATTGAAACGACTGTTCCAGCTTCAACCAAAGCAAGACAAGAATCTTCTCAAACGGAGACAGCAAACAGCTCGGCTTCGAACGCAATTCCGGTAACAACCCTGAAATATCGTGACATTGTTGAAATAAAAAATTTGGAAAATGTTTCAAATGCTTATGGTGTGGCTATGGCTCAACAAATAGTCACTTATAAAGATGTTTCGAAAAATACTTTTGTTTTTGGTTCAGATGCGTCACGATTTGATATCGACCGAACTGTCATTGAATTTGGCCGACCATATACCGAAGAAGAGGATCGTTCCTTAGCTCAGGTTGTAATTCTTGGAAGTCAAATTGCGACAGATCTTTTTGGTGAGACAGATCCTCTAGGGAAAATAATTCGTATTGGTAATTATAATTTTGAAGTTATTGGTGTTTATGAACCAAGAAGTAGTGCTAGTTTTATGAATGAAGATGAACAAGTTTATATTCCGATTACTACAATCCAAAAGAAAATTTTAGGTATTGATTATTTATTTTATGCGGTGGCCGAATTGAAAGATAATACAAAAGATGAAATTACTGCTTTAGATATGGCCGACATTCTTAGACGTAATCATTATATTTCTGATCCAAGTCGTGATGATTTTGTTATAACTACTCAAGAAGAAACTATGGAAATTTTTAATACCATTTTTCAAGTTATTACATTTTTGTTAATTGCTATTGCCTCGATTTCTTTGCTTGTTGGTGGTGTCGGAGTTATGAATATTATGTATGTGGCAGTTACGGAGCGTGTCGGAGAAGTTGGTTTGAAAAAAGCCCTTGGAGCGCGCAATAAAGATATTCTTTATGAATTTTTAATTGAGTCTATTATGCTGACTTTACTTGGGGGAGTGATAGGTATTATTTTTGGCTCGATCTTGTCATTTATTGTGTCGAGAGTAGCCCAAAATTTTGGCTTAGTCTGGAAATTTATTGTGCCTTTCGGTGGAGTTCTCGTAGCTATCCTTGTCTCAATGGTTATAGGTATAATTTTTGGGGTTTTCCCAGCCAAAAATGCCGCTCGTTTAAACCCTATTGAAGCACTTAATAAAGAGTAAATCCTTCGCATAGGCAAGACCTATGCGAATTTGAGGCTCATTTTTCAAGGATATTTTTCGCATAGGTCTTGCCTATGCAAGGGTCTTCCCAGATAGAGGCGAAACCTCTATCTGGGGATCGAGGCCCTTAATAAAGAGTAAAAAATATGCTAAAATAGGGAAGTCGGTCTTTTTATTATTTAATTTATACAGCTCGCCATATTGCGCGATCTGTTTTTGCAGTATGAATGAATTACTACGAGACAAAAAAGTCTCATGTGCTTTGTTTGTTTTTCTTATGGCTGTTTCTATTTTGACAACAGTAAAAATAATCGGAGAAATAGGCAAAATAGGTGATAATGAATATCAAAATTCAATTATGGTCGAAGGTAAGGGGGAAGTCACAGCGGTCGCTGATTTAGCGGTCGTCCGTGCAAATCTTTCCAAAGAAGCTCCAACTGCCAAAGAGGCTCAAGATCTTTTAAATGAATCAATTACTAAAACTCTAAATTATTTAAAAGAACAAGCTATTGAAGACAAAGATGTTAAGTCAGAATACAGTGGTTTACAACCAAAATATTCTTATGCCAAAACTTATTGTTACACTTATCCTTGTCCCTCAAATGATCCAAAGATTATAGCTTATACAGCTACTCAATCAATTGAAATTAAGGTACGTGAAGTTGATAAGGCCAATGTCGTCAAAACAGGTTTAGCCGAGCTTGGTATTACTGATATCAGTGGTCCAACTTTCTCTATCGATAATGAAGATGCTTTAAATGATGAAGCCAAGTCCAAAGCTATAGCTGACGCTCGAGCCAAAGCAGAAGTTTTAGCAAAAGACCTAGGAGTTAAATTAGGTAAAATTACTAGCTTCTCAGAGAATGGCGGTTATTATCCTTATCGAGACGCCATGATGGATGAGAGTGCTCAATTAACCAAAGCTATGTCTTCAGTTGTGCCACCTGAATTACCAAAAGGAGAAAATAAGATTACAAAAACCGTTACGATTTATTACGAAATTAAATAATCGTAAATTATAAGTTTCAAAACCAGACTATACATTTAAGCCGCGGCCGCGAATAAAACGGAATTTTTTAAACAGAGCAAGGTAAGGCCTTGCTCTGTTTGTTATTTAGTGGACGTGTACACTTGTTTGACATTATAATCCAAAAAGGGTAGTATTTATGTATACCCCGCGGGGGTTTTTTAATAGGGAATCCCGTATGAAATCGCGGACGCGATTAATATTGGATAATAAAGATTATTTTTAAATTAACTTAAAAAATAGGAATTGCAGATTAGTTTACTACAAGTCCGCGTCCTATTTCATACGGGATGGAAAAGACAAAACAATTTATTAAAGAAGTTTACGCTGAGTCAAAAAATATAACTTGGCCAACTCGTAATCAGACGATATTTTTCACGATAGCTGTTGTGGCCATTTCCGTTTTAGTGGCTTACTTTCTAGGAGCCTTAGATGTTGGTTTTTCAAAAGGGTTAAACTTTATTTTAAGATAAATTAATGAGCGAAGCGAATATAATTTTCTTTACCCACCCAAATTTATTAATCAAAGTAAATAATTTATTAGGTTGTATTAAGGAAATTATGTTCAGTAGAATTATAAAGTAGTATATAAATTTTTTGGCGGGTGACGATTTTTATAGTCGTTACACTTCTTAAAAATCAGTCATATGGCAAAACAAGAAATAACAGGAGAAAGAAATTGGTATGCCGTCCACACTTACGCTGGCTATGAAAATGCCGTTATGCGTAATTTAAGACAGCGTATTGATTCACTTGGTATGAATGACAAAATATTTAATGTCATTGTTCCAGTTGAAAAGAAAATAAAAATTAAAGGAGGTAAAAGAGTAGAGGTAGAAGAAAAAGTATATCCAGGATATGTTTTAGTCGACATGATTGTTGATGATAATTCTTGGTATGTTGTACGGAATACTCCGCGAGTGACTGGTTTCGTTGGAGCCGGGGTTAATCCTGTACCTTTAGAAAAGAAAGAAGTTGATGATCTCTTTGGCCGAATGAAAAAAGACAATCAAACAAACTTGCATCAGATCGATGTTGAAAACGGAGAAATTGTTCGTATTTCAGATGGTCCCTTTAAAGATTTGGAAGGCAAAATTAGTGATATTGATAAAGAGAGAGGGAAGATAAAAGTTTTGGTTTCGATGTTTGGTCGTGAGACTCCAGTTGAGCTAGACTTTCTCCAGATTAAAAAATTATAATTGATTTATCAAATTAATTATGTTAGTTTAAGTCTGTTACGCTAAATGCTTCAATTTATTAATAATATTTCTAATCACTAATCACTAGCAACTAATCACTAATTATTGGTCACTAGAAACTAATCCTTTATGGCTAAAAAAATTTTAAAAAATCTAAAATTACAAATTCCTGCCGCTAAGGCTACACCTGCTCCACCTCTTGGTCCAGCTCTTGGTCAAGCCGGTATTAATATTGCAGAATTTTGTCAGAAATTTAATGCGATGACAGAAAAAATGGCCGGAGAAACTGTTGGAGTTAAGATTTCTGTTTATGAGGATCGAACGTATGACCTCTATGTAAAGACTCCACCAGTTACAGGTTTAATTCTAAAAGCAGCTGGGGTAGAGAAGGGATCAGGAAAACCAAATCTTTCAAAGGCAGGTAAAATCACTAAGGCTCAAGTCAAAGAAATAGCTCTAAAGAAAATGCCCGATTTAAATGCTAAGAACATAGAAGGAGCCATGAAAATAGTTGAGGGTAGCGCCCGTTCAGCCGGAATAAGTATTATTGAATAATTAAAAAATTAAAACAAAGAAAAGTCCTAAAATATTAGGGCTTTTCTTTTATCCACTAAAATCTGCTATAGGCAATATCTTCCGCTAGGAAATTCCTAGCGGAAGAAGGAGGAAGGGGTTTGACAAAATAGCTTTTATAAGTATAATGTGAACAATTTTGTTTTTTAAATAAAAATATGTTTAACAAAAAAAATCTTTTAAAATGACAAGAAATCA
>CAYSSZ010000029.1:0-6167 GCA_964434095.1 uncultured Candidatus Saccharibacteria bacterium
AAATACCGCGAGATGGCTCTTTTAACGGGGAAGATATAGAAAGAATTTTCCCAGCCTATGAGCAGAAGCAAATTGCAGATTCAGAAAACAAAAAAAAATTAAATTATATTTTAATTCTAAAAGCTCTAAATTGGTTTAAAAATAATTAATAACTTGCATAATTTTTTTTATACAAAAAAATAAGCCCTAAGCGAAAGCGAAGGGCTATTTTAAAATTAAAAAATTTGAAATCATTTGTCTTTCTCAACAAAGACCAAGTCTCCAGCAAGCATCATTTGAGCAAGTTCCCGGATGGCCAGCAAGCGAGGTGTTCCAGTGCATAAATTTGATACACTAATTAACAATCTGACTTTCTTCAGTTTGTTGGTTTCAAATTTAGCAAATTCAAACAATTTACCACCATAATAGGATTCCAGTATTGTTTTAGCTTCAGCATTAAACAATAAACCATCAAGGGCGTCTCCAAAGCTTTTTGGTTCTTCTTCGATACCTGCTTTTTCAGCTGTCACTAAGCCTTCAACAATTTGTGCTTTTAGAGCATTGTTAATATTACCCATTGATCTTAGCGAACCGTATTCATCAAAAAGTTGCGCGAGTTGTTCAATTTTTTCATCATTAAGAAATAATTCTTTTAATTCCATATATTTATCTTTAAATAGAACAATAAAATATCATTTATGATAATAATACAAACAATCGTTTTAGCCAAAATTAAATTTAAAAGTTACTTATGAAGAAGTCATATTTTTTAATTTCTACTGTTATAAATTAATCATAAAAGCTTAGGCCTAAAAAATGGAATAAAAAAATTTAATATAATATGATATGATAAAAACATGGAAGAAATTGAGCAAATTAAAAGAGATATTGAAGAAATTAAAGAAAGAAATAGAAGAGTAGAAAAAGATAAGGCATGGGAGACAAGCATTACAAGGAAGGTACTTGTTGCAATATTGACCTATATTGTTGTTATTTTATTTTTCTTTTTTGCTAAATTACCCAAGCCATTTTTAAACGCAATCGTTCCGACAATAGGATTTTTACTTTCAACTTTTTCAGTTTCGTTTGTTAAAAAAGTTTGGTTAAAAAATAAATTAAAAAATAATAAATAAGAAAGTTTTTTTTATTATTATTTTTAAAATTATTTATACAATATAACTTATGAGAGATATAAATAATAATGAGATATTGGCAGAGGAAAAATTTTTAGACAAAGACATTGTTGAAGAAAAACAAATTGATGCCAACGAAGATATTGAATCTAACCATTTAGATAAAATTTTAACAAAAAATATAATAAGAAACATTGAGAAATTAGATAAAATTTCAAAAAAATTTTTCTCTTTTATTTGAAAAACCAATATCATCAGCAAGAGAAAGTGATGTTTTGAATACAATGCCTGAAAACAGTAAGCATATAGAATTTGCAATAGAAAAATTAAAAAATGAATCAAAACAAAACATTTCCTTATTTGATGAAAAATTAAGTGAATTAAAAAGTATTTTAAGCAGAGGAATTAATTTAAATGATAATGTTTTATTAGAAAAGATTGCTAATACCATTGCGGATATTGAAAACATTAATTATTCGATTTCATCTATAAATGAAAAGATCGAAAATTTTAGTGAAGTTTATGAGCAAAAAAAAATATTTGAATCTGGCTTCGTTGATTCAACAGAAATATCTAATAAAAAAAATGAGTTATATTTTCAAAGACAAGAATATACATCAAAATTCTGGAGAAAAATAATATATAAAAACAAAATTAAAGAGATAGATTCAGAAGTTAAATCGCTTAATAATATTAAATATGATAAATATCGATATTTTTTTGCACCGACTATTGTAATTCTCCGCTAGGAAAGACCTAGCGGAGAATTTTTTGAACCGATAGGAAAGACTGATTATGCTCAGAAATATATCTATGCAGATTATTATGAATTATTTGATGGTTCTTTTTATGAACAAAGAAAAAAACAATAAATAATTTATAGAAAAATATGAAGCGGCTAAAAATTTAATTTTTGAATAAAAAAATACCCGACTTCTTTTTTGCAAACAAAACTAGGGAAAAGATAGAAAGAAAATATATGTCGAATAGTTATTCACATAAATGTTTGACATTCTGACATACTGGAGGTAATATAGTGAATATGGTTAATAAATATTCTAAATTTATAAAAACACTTAGAGTGAAGGGAGGTTTTTCTCAGCTTGAGATAGCAAAGGAGCTTGGTATCTCTCGAACATCATACATTGCTCTTGAGCAAGGGAATAGAGATCTTTCTCTTTTAGAAGCAAATAAATTAAGTAAAATTTTTGATGTGTCATTGGAAGACTTGCAAAAGGGTGAGGTTTCTATTCCAGAAGTCATTTTAAACAAAACAAAAAACATAAAAAAAGGCAATACAAGCAGTAATGTTTCGGCTCGCGTGTCTATACCGCAAGAGAAAGTTGATAAATTTAAAAAAGTGCTTCTGTATATACTCTCAAAAATAGGAGGTAAGCCCAATATTGGGCAGACGGCATTATATAAAATTCTTTACTTTATTGATTTTGATTATTATGAAAAGTTCGAAGAGCAACTTATAGGGGCAAGATATATAAAAAATACTCATGGACCTACGCCCATTGTCTTCGCAAAAATAATATCTGAACTTGAGAGAAATAAAAAGATTGAGACAATAAAAAGTAAATTCTATAAATTTGACCAAACTAAATATCTAGTGAATCCAAAAGAGCCAATAGATATAACTGGTCTTTCAGGTCAAGAAATAGCACACATAGATTGGGAGCTTAATCGCTTGTCAGATCTCACCGCCACTCAAATCTCTACTCTTTCACATAAAGATACACCATGGCTCGTAGCAGGAGAAAAAGAATTATTAAAATACAACCATGTATTTTACAGACCAGAAGAAACATCGGTAAGAGAATATGAGCCACTTTAATAGACTTCCAGAATTTGAGAAAGAATTAAAAAAATTCAAGAAAAAATATGGGAGTCTTTTATCTGATTTAATAAATTTCGAAGAAGTTTTACAAAAATATCCTACTGGTACTGGAAAAAATTTTGAAATACTTCACTATGGCGAAAAAATAAAAATTGTAAAAGCTCGTTTGTCTTGTGACAGTCTTCGCGATAGATCTATGCGCATAATATATGCATATCATAATAATACTTTTGAGTTTATATATATAGAAATTTATTTTAAAGGTGACAAAGAAAATGAAGATAGGGAAAGAATAAATAAGTATTTAAAGAATTTTTAATTTTTTAAAAATAGTAATTGAATTTTATGACTCAAGAACAAGCATTCAACATAATGAAGACGGGGGTAAACATATTCTTAACTGGTAGCGCTGGGAGTGGTAAAACTTTTCTATTAAACAAATATATTAATTATTTGAAAAATAAAAATATTCCAGTGGCCATAACTGCTTCAACTGGAATCGCTGCGACTCATATGAACGGGCTGACGATACATTCTTGGTCTGGGATTGGCATTCGAAAAGAATTAAATGATTATGACCTCGATAATTTATTAAACAAGGAATATCTTTCAAAAAGAATTCGAAATACTAGCGTCTTGATAATCGATGAAGTTTCTATGCTAGAAGCTAAACAACTTGATTTGGTTGAATTGGTTTGTCGTAAAATAAGAATGAATGAACGGCCATTTGGTGGAATACAAATAATTTTGTCAGGAGATTTTTTTCAGTTGCCCCCAGTTGTTAAAGATATTAATATCGGAAATGAAAGGCAAATCAGTTTTATAGATAAAAACATAACCAAAAATATAATAATTAATTCTAGGGCTTGGTATAATTTGCGTCTAGCTACTTGTTATCTTTCTGAACAGCATCGCCAAAATGATGATGGATTTCTAGAGATTTTAAATTTGGCCAGAGCCAATAAACTAGAAGACAAGCACCATAAAATTATTGAGAAAAGATTGAATGTGGATTTTCCTCTTGGAATAGTGCCAACCAAAATTTATACTCATAATATTGATGTAGATACTATAAATAACAACTACCTCCAAAAGATAAGTGGGAAAGAAGTTATTCTTGAAATGAAAGATAGTGGTGTTTCTTATTTGGTTGAATTTCTCAAGAAGGGTTGCCTTGCACCAGAGAAATTACATTTAAAAGTTGGGGCTGAAGTTATGTTTCTAAAAAATAATTTTGAAAAGGGTTATGTAAATGGGACACGTGGGAAGGTTTATTCTTTTTTATCGGATGGAGCACCGATTGTTATTATAAAAAATGGCCAGAAGATTACAGTCGAAAGAGAAGATTGGGTCATCGAAGAAAATGGTCGCCTGAAAGCATCAATCTCGCAATATCCTCTTCGCTTGGCTTGGGCAATAACCATTCATAAAAGCCAAGGAATGAGCCTAGATTATGCCGAAATCGATTTATCAAAAACTTTTGTCTACGGTATGGGCTATGTTGCTCTTTCAAGAGTAAAAAGTTTATCGGGAGTTAAATTAGTTGGTTTTGATAGTAGGTCTCTTCTTTCTGATCCGGAAATACTTAAATTAGATGAGATATTTAAAGAAGAAAGTAGCACAAACGAAAATTTATTTGGCAAACTCAATCAAAATGAACAAGAAAAAATGGAAAAAGATTTCATAGATGGAGCTAGTATTAAATCTTCTTCAAAAATAAAGAATGATATTTTTAAAAAATATTCTGTTTCCGAAATACGCCAAAAATATCCCAAGGCTTATGCTCCATGGACAAGAGACGAAGATATCTTGCTTGAAAAAATGTTTAAAGAAAAATCAAAAATAAATGATCTGTCAAAAATATTTGGTCGAAAAAGAGGAGCAATAAATTCGCGTTTAGTGAAATTGGGATTAAAAATATAATAATTTTTGTTTTAGTTATTTTGCTTGGGATATTTTTGTTTATCTATGAGGGTTATGATGATAGCCCAGGGTGCCAGTTACTTGGAGTCATAGTATCGGCAAGTGGTGTTTGGAGAATAATAAAAAATAGGAAGAAGAATTACAAAAAAAATAATTAAAATGGCGGATATGTTGGAACTTTAATGATTTTTGCAGAGCCTCTATTTTTTAAGATTTTTAATCATTTCTTGTGAGATTCGATCAAGATCAAATTTGGGTTGCCAACCCCAATCATTTTTCGCCTGATTATCATCGATTGTTTTAGGCCAAGAATCAGCAATTTTTTGGCGATTATCAGGAGTAAAAGTGCATTTGAAATTTGGTAAATATTTTGCAACATTAAGAGCTAATTCTTTAGCTGAAAAACTGATAGCCGTCAAATTATAAGAAGTTCTAATTTTAATTTTTTCTGTTGGGGCCTCCATAAGTTCAATTGTTGCACGAACGGCATCATCCATATACATCATGGGTAAAACAGTATCTTTACTAACAAAACAATCATAGGAACCTTTTTCTAAAGCATCATAATAAATAGCAACAGCATAATCAGTCGTTCCTCCTCCGGGTGGAGTTTTCCAAGAAATAATTCCAGGATACCTTAAGCTTCGAATATCAAGCCCATATTTTATATTATAATACTGACACAATAATTCGCCTGCCACCTTAGTGACTCCGTAAATAGTTGTTGGTTCAAGTATTGTTTTTTGAGGAGTATCGTAGAGAGGAGTTGTTGGCCCAAAAACTGCAATAGAACTAGGCCAAAACACTCTATCAATTTTGTATTCATATGCTAAATCAAGAATATTTTTTAAACTGGAAATATTTACATCCCAAGCTAAATTAGGATTTTTTTCACCATTGGCCGATAGAATTCCAACTAAGTGATAAATAGTATTAATTTGATATTTTTCGATAAGATTTTTTAATGCCTCTTTATTACTGGCATCAGCAATTTCAAAAGGACCAGCTCTTTTAAATTCTTCAGTTGGTTCTTTGTGGTGACCTACAGCTACAACATTTTGATTGCCATATTTATGTCTTAAAACTGGAATAAGTTCAGAGCCAATTTGACCCATTGCTCCAGTAACTAAAATTTTTCTTTTCATTTTTTTATTATACTATACTTGAAAAAAATTGAAATAATAAACTAAAAAGAAGAGTATAGAGAAAATATTAAAAATAAAATAAAATAATCCCCGTTTCGCTTTTGGCGAAACGGGGATTTGATTCAATGGCCAGAGAGTTTTTTC
>CAYSSZ010000030.1:0-5869 GCA_964434095.1 uncultured Candidatus Saccharibacteria bacterium
AGGCAAAGACCCATAGACGGAACAAAAGAAAGAATACTTAAAAACCTATTCAAAAGACAAAAGCAAAACCCGCCATTGGCGGGTTTTGCTTTTTTGTGTGCTTGAGCCAGCGGGTGCTTAACTCCAACATACAATTGCGATGTGAGTGCAGCCGCTGGCTTAAACACACAACAGCTGACCAAAATATTATAACTTATTTCAGACACAAAAACAAAACCCCACCGATTGCTCGATGGGGTTTTGCTCGCAATTGTGTCAGAAAAGTAATTATCTCTGACGATTGGAGTGATTAACTCACAGCTAAAGTATAGCAAGATAATTTAATATTGTCAATACTATAATTATTTGATATAATGTTCTTAGTTTGTATTGGATAGATGCGCCAATTTTGCTTCGGCAAAATCGGTGAGGAAAGTCCGGGCACTCAGTCCGACCCAGGTCGGACAACCGTAGTGGGTAATACCCATCATGAGTAATCATAGAGGTGCGAGCAGAGACGATTTTTTTTGAAAGAAAAAAATCGCCCTGAGCGTAAGCGAGGGGCGAGCTCCATAGTAATGTGGAAAGTGAAACGGCTAAATCCTTACATGAGTGCAAGATCGTACCCCCCACCACTTCTGATTCTTAAATTATTTGGATTAGAAAGTGATAAAGCCAATATTTTTAATTTTAATTATTAAAATATTAGGTGTCAGAAGTGGTGGGGGGAGAATCGCTTGAGTCCGACGGTAACGTCGGACCTAGATAAATATCTATCACTGATTTTGTTCACTACAGGTGATTACAAAATCGTGACCCTGTTAAATAAATTTTGCATAGCAAAATTTAAAATCTAAGGATTTTATTTAACAGGGTTCTCAATTTTGCGACACCTTTGGTGGGCAAAATTGGAACAGAACCCGGCTTATAGATACAAACTAAATAATGAAAAACACCTTGTCCAAAGCATGGTGTTTTTCATTATTTAAATTGAAAAAAATAAATTATTTATAAGTAATTTTTTTGAAATTATTTTGATTGAAAAGTTATAATTATTTTTTTTAAAAATTTTATTTCATGTTTTCAAATTTTTTTAATTTTAAAAACAAATAAAAAATTTCTAAGTTATCCACAGTTTTTTTTCAAAAAAGTATTGCGATTAAACCATGAATGTAAGATAATATAGTTGTTAGTGTGATTAAATTTTTTATAAAATTTAAAATATTTTATAAGGTCGTTAAATCACACACAACTTTAAAAATAATTTTTTTTAAATTTATGGCAGCAAAAAAGAAAGTAGCAAAAAAGGCTACAAAAAAAGTAGCTAAGAAAAAGGGAAAGAAATAATTTCTCAAATAAAAAGAAAATCCCCTCTCTATCGGGGATTTTCTTTTTATGTTAATATAAATATATTATTGATTTTCCGAAAAAATCAATAAAATAAGGTTATTTTTTAATTTTAACCTTATTTGTATTGAATACAAATTTTAATGAATGAGATAAAAAATATTGTTAATTAAATTTTAAAATTGAGATAGCTGATAGATTAATTATAAGCTTATAGCATTTGTCATAAGAGATGAATTTTTTTAAAAAAATTTTAGGAAGTGAAAGTGAGTCATTAATAAAAAAATGGAGGCCACTTGTTGATAAAATAAATAAACTTGAATCAGAGATGAAAGAGCTTAAAGATTCTGATTTTATTTTAAAGACGCAAGAATTTAAAAAAAGAATTAATAATGGTGAATCATTAGATGATATTTTACCCGAGGCTTATGCTTTAGTGAGAGAAGCATCATTTAGAGTTTTAGGTGAACGTCACTATGATGTTCAGATGATTGGAGGTATCGCTCTAAACTTTGGAAATATTTCAGAAATGAGAACTGGTGAAGGAAAAACATTAGTGGCAACACTCCCTACTTATCTAAATGCTTTATCAGAAAAAGGAGTTCATGTTGTAACAGTTAATGATTATCTTTCAAGGCGTGACGGGGTTTGGATGGGGCCTGTTTTTGCGATGCTAGGTATTAGTGTTGGGGTGGTCAATTCATTAAATACTTCTTACCTTTTTGATCCAGAACATATTAATTCCGAAGATCAACCCAATGAAGATCTGAATTCATTTAAAGTTCAATATGAATTTTTACGGCCATGTTCTCGAAGAGAAGCTTATGCATGCGATATTACATATGGAACAAATAATGAATTTGGTTTTGATTATTTAAGAGACAACTTAGCAATTCGTCTCGATGATATTGTTCAGCGAGGACATAACTATGCAGTAGTCGATGAGGTTGACTCTATTTTAATTGATGAATCAAGAACACCATTAATAATTTCTTCTCAGGCAGAGGAGTCAGAAGAATTATATTATACTTTTGCTAAAATTTCAGGACAGTTAAAAAAAGAAGAAGATTATACTGTTGATGAGAAATTGAAAGCTATATCATTAACTGATGTTGGTATTACAAAAGCTGAAACCCTGTTGGGGATCAAAGATATATATACTGAAAAAGGTATTAAATATGTTCACCACCTTGAGACTGCCGTAAAAGCAAGAGCCTTGTATGAGAACAATAAAGATTATGTTGTAAAAGATGGCGAAGTAATAATTGTTGACGCTTTTACAGGACGTCTTCAGCCTGGTAGACGATGGAGTGAAGGTCTGCATCAAGCTATTGAAGCTAAAGAGGGGGTAAAAATTGAAAAAGAAACACGAGCGGTGGCTTCAATTACCTTTCAAAATTATTTTAGATTTTATAAAAAACTTGGAGGTATGACCGGTACAGCAGAAACATCGAAAGAAGAATTTTTTAAAGTTTATGGCTTAAATGTTGTTGTTGTTCCAACCCATCGGCCGATAAATAGAAAAGATTATAATGACTTAATATACCAAACAGAAAAGAATAAGTTGCAGGCAGTAACGAATAAAGTCAAAGAGCTTAATGAAAAAGGCCAACCAGTTCTTATTGGTACAGTTTCAATAGAAAAAAATGAACTTATTTCAGCCTATTTAACTCAAGCAGGAGTTCCTCATACCGTTTTAAATGCTAAAAATCATGAACGTGAAGGAGAAATTATTGCCAATGCTGGTCGTCGTGGATCAGTAACAGTTGCAACAAACATGGCTGGCCGAGGAGTTGATATAAAACTCGGAGGAGTACCTTTTGATAAAGAAAAATATGAAGAGATTAAAAATCTTGGTGGATTATTTGTTATCGGGACAGAACGTCATGAAGCTCGTCGAATCGATAATCAGCTTCGTGGAAGATCTGGTAGACAAGGAGACCCAGGGGGAACACAATTTTATGTATCTCTAGAAGATGATTTAATGCGGATTTTTGGTTCTGATAGGATAAAAAATATAATGAGTCGATTGGGAGTTCCAGAAGATCAACCGATAAATAATAAAATGATTTCAAACTCGATAGAAAATGCTCAAGCTAAAATTGAAGGATTCCATTTTGACTCACGAAAGCATACCTTAGAGTATGATAATGTTATGAATCATCAGCGTAATACGGTTTATGGTCGCCGACGAGTCATGCTTCAAGGTGAATTAGTTGATTTAGAAAAATTCCTAAATGATTTAGTATTAGATTATCCTGATATAGAACAGGTTATAAAACAAAAAAGATTAGCTTTGGGTGATTCAGTTTTTTTTGAGACTATTCGAAGAATTGCTCTTTATGTTACTGATAATCTATGGGTTGAGCATTTAGAAACGATGGAATATACTCGCTCGTCTGTTAATCTTCGAGCCTATGGGCAACGCGATCCATTGATTGAATATAAAAAAGAGGGCCTAAAATTATTTAAAGAGATGGAAACAAATTTTAAGGAACAGGTAGTCTCTCTTATAGAAACCTTAAAAGTAGATCAGGAAAGAGAAGCAGAGCAAATAATAGAAAAACGCCCTGAACTTATTTTAAGTTTGTCTGACGAAGGTACTACTGGGACGAAAAGAAGGACAGAAGCAAAGGTAGGCCGAAATGACCCATGTCCGTGCGGAGCAAAGAAACCAGATGGAACTCCTGTTAAGTATAAAAATTGTCACGGAAAACAAGATTGATTATTGAATTGAAAATATACTATTTATTCAAAATATTATTATAAAATATAGGTTTTTATAAAATGAATCAGTTAAGTTGTCAAAATATAGCAAAAATCCTTATTTGAAGCCTTAATTAGACAATATTAATACTAAATCTGTCAATGAATAATATGTAAAAAAGCCTTATAAAATAAGGCTTTTTTAATGTTGACATAGTATATTAATGTTGTTTTAGTATTGACTTTTATATGTCTTTATGCTAGTATATGAGCAATTCCAAGTATGTTGTTATATTTCATAAATATCACAATACGCTAGGAATTTTTTAGTTTAAACCAAAATTTTTTATTTTGAGTTTAACTAATCTCTCCAAAAGGAGACGTTTGGCAGATCGTAACTGCCGATTATGAGTAAATTGAAAATTTATAAGTCCCTAAATTCGTTTATTATGATACCGATGCTCTTAGCTTCACCGTTAAGTGGATTAGGTGTTATGAAAATAGATTTATTGGACAAAAACGAAAATATTGCTATTGAAAATTCTGTGATAACAACACAAGAAGAAGTAGAACGCAGTGAAAAAGCCGAAGCAATTGATGCTTACTTTAAAAGACATAATGCACCACTTTCAGGACATGGTTTGAAGTTTGTCATAGAAGCGGAGAAGAATGGAATAGATTGGCGCCTTCTGCCAGCGATAGCCATGCGTGAATCAACAGGGGGGAAACATGCTTGTAAATCAGTTCCAAATAGTGTCTTCGGTTGGGGTTCATGTAAAATGAGTTTTAATTCTATTGATGAATCTATTGAAATTGTGGCAAAGAATTTAGGTGGAAATAATCCAAATACTTCACGTCACTATAAAGATAAAACTACTTTACAAATATTAAGAAAATATAATTCAGTTATTCCAAATTATCCCAATGAGGTTGTTAAAATCATGAAGGATATAAGGAATGATGGAACAGAAATATTTTAGTAATTATATAGAAAAACCGCTTTATAGCGGTTTTTCTATTGGAAAGATTATAGAAAAAGCCTCTTAAGGTTTATATCTTCTTCAAATTATCGATGGCGATACTTTTCTCACCATTGCGGAGGGAGACTTTACCCTGGAGGGCAATGATGTTATCTTTAACTAATATTTCTTTTTGATTTTCAAAAAGTTTTGAAAAAACAACAGCTTCGATTGTGTCTGTATAGTCTGAAAGTTTTAGGAAGGCCATGCGATCACCACGTTTGGTATTAACAATTCGTATGTCTTCTATAATACAAGCGACTGTTACAGCTGAGCCGTCTTTCAATTCTTCTTTTAATTTTTTGATTAATGTTCCAAATTTAATAATTTTTTCTTTATATTCTTCAAGTGGATGTCCAGAAATATAAAGCCCAAGTAATTCTTTCTCCCAGGTTAACCTCTCTCTTTTTTCTACAGGTGGTTTTTGTTCAAGAGCTAAAGTGATTTGAATGCCACCTATGTTACCAAACAATGAATCTTGCGTCGAATTACCTTTATTTTCTTTGTTGAAATCAAGTAATTTTTCTGTATTACCAACAATTTGATTTCTTTCGCCTAATTCATCCATTGCCCCACATTTGGCTAAGGCCTCGACAGATTTTTTATTTAAATTTTTATGATTAATACGTTCAAAAAAATCTGCTAAACTTTTGAATTTACCCCTAATTTTTCTTTCTTCGATAATAGCATTAGCAATATCTTTTCCAAGGTTTTTAATGTTATATAAACCAAAACGAATTGCATCTTGATTATCTTCTTTTATAACAGTAAAATCACCAAAACTTTCATTTATATTAGGAGGTAAAACTTTTATATTC
>CAYSSZ010000031.1:0-2120 GCA_964434095.1 uncultured Candidatus Saccharibacteria bacterium
GGCCCTATCGTCTAACGGTTAGGACGTATCCTTCTCAAGGATAAAATCAGAGTTCGATTCTCTGTAGGGTCACAAACACAACCAGTGGTTATGCTTTAATTCTGTACCCTAAAGTTTATTTTGAACTTTTAAAATAGTAATACCCCGCTAGATTATATCTATCGGGGTACTAGTTATTAAAAACAAAAATTCTCTTTTTTTAAATCAGGGTCAAAAATGTTTATCTCTTTATTTAGTAGACTACTAATAATTTCTATAAATCCGTAATTCAGATCTTTGATTTTACCTTCATTTAATTGGGTAGAAAATTTTCTTACCTCACTATCTGTCATACACGCAATAGAAAGATACGGATCTATATTACCTTTAAAGTAATTAGATATAAATATAGAAATATTTTTTAAATCATTGTAAATTTTAATCCTGTAATCTTCAACGTCAATAGTGAAATAAATGTTTTCATACATCCAACTCCTTAAATCGGCAAATTTTCTAGAGGTCTCTGATTTAGAAAAAGATATTTTTCCTTCCTCAGAACTTTCTTTAATAAAATCATGAGAAACTTTCAAAATTCTTTCTCGTTGGTTTTTGCCAAAATATTTTACGATTTTAGGTAGTTTCGATTCAGTAACGTACCCAACGCGAAGTGCGTCATTAAGATCGGAAAATGTGTAAGCAATTTTATCTGAAAACATTACAAGGTTTGATTCTTCTGAAATACTCGATTTAATTTTCATTTCTCCAGCACCACGAGAATGATTTAGAATACCTTCAAGGGTTTCATAGGATAAATTTAATCCTAATCCTTTCCTTTCTATCTTCTGAGCGACAACAACACTCATTACATGATGGGTAAATTTCTTGCCTGAAAGATCACTAATGAGTCTCTCGCCTAAATGCCCAAAGGGTGTGTGCCCTATATCATGGCCATGAGCAATAGCTTCAGTCAAATAAACGTTTAGCCCCAAGATATTGGCATATAATGAAGCAAGATTTACAACATCATTAGTATGAATCAAACGATTTCTTACATTTGAGTGTAAGTCGGGAGGAAAGACTTGGGTTTTGTCTGCAAGTCTTCTATATGATTTACTTAATCTAATTTTTTCTCTATCAAGAAAAAATGGATCAAGAAAGTCATATCTTAAATCAATGTCATTATCAAATCTACGCCCTATACTATTACTAGAAATAAAAGCTTTGTTGGATAATGAACTCATAAAATTTACAATGGTTTTGTCCATATTTTTAAGTTTTAAATTTACATATTTTCCCTTAACTTACAATTATTATTTACAATAGTCAAATTTCATTAGAATTTATCTTGATATAGCAAGACATGGGTTAATATTCAATTAATCAATAGTTAATTTTAATGACTACCTAACAACTTTTTCCCTGTTATAAAAATCATTTCCTTAATCCCCTAATTCCACCCCCTCTCTATACATAGTTTTGATAAAAACCATAATTAGACGATAAAATAAAAAAGCCCCGATTATTCGGGGCATAAATTACCTGAATTTCTTTTTCTTGCCTGACGGCATAATCATTATTCGGTTTTCGGGACCACCGACCATAATTACAACACCATCGGCAATGCTTTCAATCGTTAAACCATCTTCCAGATAATCTTCAACTTTTTTTTTCTGTGCAGTCGTCAAATTTTTTAAAAACTCATCCATAGCTTGATTTGATTTTAGTTTTTACTTTTTTATTACCAGGTTTGATTTCTAATAAAATCACTGTGAGTATTCTTATCTTTTTTTATAAGACGCGCTCCCTTAATTAACTTAAAAATTATATATCCAATATTTCCTATAAAATAACAAGAAACAAGGATATTAACCAAAAAAATTTCAATAAAATAATCTTTTTTAAATTGCAGGCCAAAATAATAAATATTTTGATTGGCAATTTCAAAATAAGGAGCTAGATTTCTTCTAAAAAAAATCTCAAAAACCGGCAGAGCTGATATTATCAACAACAAAGCAACAAAAAACAAAAGAACAATTCTTCTTCTAAAATTAATTTTTTCCATATGTTAAATTTTAAATGTTTTTTTATATGATAACATTTTATTTTGAAATGTCAAAGTTTTTATATTGCCCATATTTTTT
>CAYSSZ010000031.1:2220-5406 GCA_964434095.1 uncultured Candidatus Saccharibacteria bacterium
TTAGCTGGTATTCATTATATTTTAAATAATTTTTTTGGAGAGAATAATTATGATTTAAAATTTGGAGTTGATCAAAACGAAAAAGTTTCAATTTTATGTACTATCCCCTTAAATGATTCTACTTCTATGATAAATGTAATTTCCGAGGGTTTCTATTACCATAAATATTTAAGTGATCATGAAATGGAAAGAATAATTAAAATTGATGATATTATTTATGTTGATAATAAATCAAAAAAAAGTCTAAGTGTTAAAGAATTTGCCGGAGATCATTTTGATATTGAGTATAATTGTTCAGATAATAATCAAAAAGGTTTTCAGTTAAGTCAAGAAAATATAAATTCTTCGGGCATTGATAAATTTACAGTCAATATGCCTGTACCAGGTTTAAATAATGTCCCTGAATCTTTTAAAAATAACATACTATGGCACATAGCTAAAAAAATTGAGCCGGCAATTTTATTTCATCAAATTAAACATGCTACTCAAAAAAAAGAACAATCTACTTTGCCACAGACTAAATTAGAGCGTGAAGCTTGGGCATACTCTATTAATTCCATACGCCATTTAAAAAATGAGGGTTTGGATTTATTACACAATATAGATAATAAGGAAATTATTAGCAGAGTAGAGCTTGATCTATTAAGCCATGATTTAGCCAATATTTCTAATGATCAGGACTTTTTCTCAAAACAATCGATTGGGACAGATAATAAGTATGAAAAAAATCCTTTAGCTCAAAAAATTTGCCACACAATTTCAAGTTTTAGTGAAAAACATAATATTGATTCCATAATTATGAATGGGCACTCAATGCGAATGCTCGTCGTCATGTCTGCAATAGTAAAGCAAATTAGTACCGATCCAACGCTAATAAAGGATTCAATAGTAACAAAAAAAACAGAGGGATTATCCCCTATTTCTCTCAATGAATTACTGAATTAATTTTTTAACGATTTGATTTTTTTAAATAGTATAAAAAAAGACCTCATTTGAGGTCCTTTTAATTAATCTTCCTGTAGCCAAAAGGCTTTTTTGATATCAAGGCTTTCCATTTTTAATTGTTTGATTGAATTTTCATTCAATTCAGTAAACCAAAAAACTAAATCCCCGATAACCTTGTGCTTTTTTCCACAGTTACACAAAACTGCCACAGGCGCTCCTAAGACGTTTCGATAAATTTTATTTGCCGAACATTTGTCTTTTTTGGTCAAATTTAATTTTCGAAACAATACTCGATCTGTTTCAAAATCTAATAAAACAGATGCGTTTTCTACATCTAATACTTTGAAATTTTCGCTAAACATAGTATTAAATTTTAAATTAAACAATATTTATTTTATTAAAGAACAGTCATTTTTAAATTCAAAAATGCCAGCTTTTGAAAGCTGGTCCTTAACAATAAATTAGATTTATTACCAAAAATCAACTTTCAAAATTGAAAGTAAAAAAATAGAAATAAAAATTTCCCCAACTATTTCTATTTAGATTTTTGATAATATTCATACGTTTATAAGATATCACATTATATTTATAAAAACAATCTTTAATTAGTAATTAGTAATTCTCTTACCTATTCTGCCATTCCCTTTCCTGACGACAAAGTAATCTGCCTTTATTTTCTGGGTATCGCATAATGCCAGCTACAAGTCTTTCTAGTCTCATGCCTTGAGAGCCTTTTACTAATATAACATCTCCTTTTTTTATAATTTTATTCAAATATGGAATTGCCTCTTTTACATTATCATAGCTAGATATTTTTTTTGAGGATAATCCTCCTTTTTCTGCTCCTTCGACTATATTTTTTGCTCTAAGACCTATCGTAATCAAAATATCAGCAATCTTAGCTGTAATAGTACCTATTCGTTCATGCTCTTCATCAGTATATTTACCTAGCTCTAACATATCGCCCAAAACAACAATTTTTCTTAAGCCTTTAACATCATCAAGAACCTTTAGCGCAACTTCCGTAGCAATAGGTGATGAATTATAAGTATCATCAATTATCACAGTTTCTTTCATTCCTTCTATTAGAGATAAGCGACCAGGAGGATTTCGATATTCACTAATTGCTTCAATTGATGACAAAAGATCGCACCCGATTTCATTAGCTACGGCGATAGCGGATAATCCTGTGGCAATATTATGCATACCAATAACTTGTGGCAGAATAATCGGGAATGAATTACCAGCATAAATCATTTTAAAATTTATACCATCAGGTAAATCAAAACTGTCATTTTTACGATATGAATAATTTGGAAAAATTGCTTGATATGTCGCGTTTTCATGCAATCCATAAGAAACAACTTTTGAATCAGCCTTAGTATGTAAATTATATACTTTCTCGTCGTCATGATTTAAAACAAGTATTCCATCCTTTTTTAATGTATACATTAAGGCACTTTTTTCATCTATTATATCTTCAATATCCTTAAAAAATTCGACATGGACTGGACGATCCGGAAAACAAGTATATACAACGATATCGGTTTTAAGCCAAGGCAAAACATTATTTTTAATATCACCTGGCTTTCCAACTCCAACCTCAAGAACTAAATATTCAGGATATTTATGTTTCCATATTATTAAGGATAAGCCGTGAAAAATATTTTCGGTCCACGCGTAGAAATTATTCCAACCATTAGCACAACCTAAAATAGTTAAAGGTAAACCGATTTCACTATTAAAACTCTTTTCACTTTTTCGGACAGTCTTAAATTTAGACAATACAGTGAAAATAGCATCTTTGGTTGAAGTTTTACCAACAGAACCTGTAATAGCAATAATTTTTGGTCTATAACGCTTGAGAACAAGCTTTGCCTCAGCTGTTATAATAAATACAATAATTTTCTTAAATACTTCTTTCATCCCGTTTAGAAGTAGATCGCGATCAACTCGCGTGTCTGATGTGTTAGGTTATTAATTTTTCTATAATTTATTTTCATAATTTCGTTTGTT
Organism: uncultured Candidatus Saccharibacteria bacterium; assembly: GCA_964434095.1. Taxonomy (GTDB): domain Bacteria; phylum Patescibacteriota; class Minisyncoccia; order Phycocordibacterales; family UBA9973; genus UBA8515. The sequence goes on from CAYSSZ010000031.1 coordinate 5,182, forward strand.
TTTTAAATTGCGATCGCGGCTTCTAACGGGATTCATGTTTATTTTCACCTATCGGGTGCAATACTGTAATAATTTAATAAAAATTTTGTTAAATCAGAAAAGGGTGGGATCAGTGTTTGGGAAGCATAACGTGCTCCTTCTTTTGGATTATTAACATAAAGAAATACTAAAAATTCTGGGTTGTCTGTCGGGAAATAACCGAAAAATGAATGCATATGCCTGTCT
>CAYSSZ010000032.1:0-1380 GCA_964434095.1 uncultured Candidatus Saccharibacteria bacterium
CCCGTTTCGCTTTTGGCGAAACGGGGATTTGATTCAATGGCCAGAGAGTTTTTTCTTTTTCGTTATTAGCATTAAAAATAAAGCAAATGCGAATAGAGCTAATAACATATAAACAACTTCTATGGGCTTCGAATTATCAATCCTATTCAAAAAATTTGCAATCTTTTCCATAGTTTAAATTTTTTATAATTTATTTTATAATAGGACAAAGATATTAACTTGTCAAATGTATAATATTAAAATTAGATAAAAAAGCGGCATTGAACCGCTTTAATTTTAGGAAAGGATAAATTTCCACTGTTGTTCTTCAATTGGCAGGCGATAATAAATATCCCTGCAGCCTTCCTGAAGAGACGAGATTCCAAACCTAACCAATTTTTGATAAGGTTGAATTAATTTTCTAATCTCCTCATAAGCCTTTCGAATGTTATTCCAGCTTGGGTCATTATCTCCACATTCTGCCAAACAGATTGTGATGTCGGGCTTTAGTGAATTGAAGATGAGCTTGGAATAATTATCACTTATTACTAAAGTCTCAAAATTACCCAGCGTAGCAATCTTTTTTGAAAGTTCTTTTATCTGCGCGAAATCAGATGGTTGACTTCGGTAAATGAACATAACCTTTTTTCTCATGCTGAAATTTTTTTGTTTTTTATTTCATTAAAAAGAGCGTATAATGGAACCACAATACACATAATGGCCCCAAAGCATAAAATTATAAAACCAAAAGCCGATAATGGATCTCTAAAAATTTCTTTTATTTCCATAATTTCAAATTTTATTATTTTCATTATAATATAACACTAAATAAAAAATGTCAAATATTGTTGAGGAATTAAAAAAGAAGGCGAACTTTCAAAAAGCAATTATTTTATCTAGGTTTTTTAAAACAGGTAAAGGAGAATATGGAGAAGGAGATTTATTTTTAGGTATTACTATTCCAGAGATTAGAAAGATTTCTCAAGGATATACAGAAATACCAATTACTGAAATTGAAAAACTTTTGAAAAATAAATATCACGAAATTCGTTTGGCGGGGCTACTTTTACTATTTATTAAATATAAGATAGGAAATGAAAAAGAAAAGAAAGTAGTTTTTGATTTATATTTGAAAAATACAAAATACATAAATAACTGGGACCTAGTCGATTTGTCTGCTTCAAACATTATCGGAGATTATTTGCTATTTCGAAGACGAAATATTTTATATAGATTAGTGTGTTCAAAGAATCTGTGGGAGAGGAGAATTGCTATTGTAGCGACATTAACCTTTATTCGTCAGAAACAGTATTTAGATACTTTCAAACTATGTGAAATTCTACTTAATGATTCGGAAGACCTAATCCATAAATCTTGTGGCTGGATGCTTCGAGAAGTAGG
>CAYSSZ010000032.1:1480-5098 GCA_964434095.1 uncultured Candidatus Saccharibacteria bacterium
TGTAGTCAGTGTACATTCATAACCTTGAGGTAACTTATGAAATGCACAGGCATTTCAATTTATGAGATTATCTCATTGTAAACCTAGATCAAATGACTATGACATTTGATTCGTTGGTTCTAAAACCAAACCATATGCGACACCTTCGTTGGCCTAGCCAACAAGAAAGCCTCTTTGGTTTCAAGCTAACTAAACCCCTTTGAAGTATCGCACTTCCAGGGGTTTTCTTTTTGTATTTATATAAATATTTATTGAATCTATAAGAATTTTCGTCATTGACAATTATTAGTATTTATATTATTGTAATTACAAATATTTGAAATTTCAAACTCTAAAAAAATAGACATGATAAACTTAGATTTTTTAAGTAGTAAGCCGAAAGTAATATTATTGCTACTCACGGTTGCTGGCTTTGTGATTTTGTTATCACTGATAGCCATTTTGACCTTTGTTTGGAAAAAAGTATTTGGCCCTCTTGCGACTGATCCGGAATTACTGAAAAACTTTTTAATCTTTGCATCGCTCTGGATAGTAAATTTAATTATTTATTTAATATTTAAATTTATTATTAAGAAAGACAATGTATCCATTTTGAGTTTTGCAATGATTTGTTTTTCATTACTATTACTTCTGACTGGCTCGTTGGGATTAATGGGACTTCGGATAAACAGTATATTTTTTTCCGGCTGGTCAATATTTTGGGGTTACCAATATCTTGTTCTAAACATTATTGTTCCATTTTTACTATTTATGGGGAAGAAATAGCTTCTACCGTTTCAAGTTAGAAATAATTTGAAACGGTTTTTTTATTTATATAATAATCCTTGTAGCAAGAAATTTCCGAATATTTATCGACCTGAGGCATATTGCCCAGAATATATCACAGAACCAGAAATTATAAATCTAAATGAGCCTAAAATTGATGAAAATCAAGATATTAGAAACCAAAACATTACCATCGTTGAAAATAATAATAAAAGTGAGGAAAATATTTTAAATGTTAACCCAAATAATTTTAATGTAGAATATTATGCTAAAAATAGCTCAAGTGGCGGAGATAGAATATTAGATATAGTATATATTGTTAAAAATGGAATAATCAGTTCCTGTACAGGCTCATATCTTTATCCTCTATCTACAATGCAAAGAGAAAGTGGTAAAACAGGAGATAATGTTGAGCAATGTGATTTAAATAAATTATTAAGAAAAGAATACAATGTGCCCCTTGAATTAATTACTACATATAATAATCAAAAAATTACTGATACAGTTCAAGATGGTCCCTCTTTATATAAGTATAGAATTTATTCGGAGTAAGTAATATGTTTTACCATTGAAGTATTTAAAAGAAAAAAGATTTATGAATTTACTTAAAATAACAGAATATTTTTATCCTTATAGAATACTAGACATTGGAGCTAATGTAGGACAATTTCATTTATTATGTAAAAAATATTTTCCCAATAGTTATATTTATTCTATTGAAGCATCAAGTAGTTGTTAACCATATCTTAAGAAAATTACAGATCAATATTACATTGGATTACTCGCAAAAGATAATTCAATTTATAAATTTTATTCTCGTAAAAATAATTCAATCGGTACAGGGAATTCTATATATAAGGAATTGACTGAACATTATTCTGATTCAAATTTAGAGATATTTGAAAAACAAGGAATTACACTAGATAGTTTATTTGAGTCAAAAGATGATTTTGATTTAATAAAGTTGGATACTCAAGGATCAGAATTAGATATTATCTCAGGCGGAATTAGGTTATGCAGTAAAGCTAAGGGAATATTACTGGAAGTATCATTAACACAGTATAATGAAAATGCTCCATTGTATGATGAAGTAATAAAATTTATGGATAATTTTGGTTTTAAAAAAGCAGAAATATTAGATGAATTTATTCATCCCTTAGTACACCAACAAGATATATTATTCATAAAAAAGTAATACCCACATAGGCAAGACCTATGCGATAATGGGGCTTATTTTTCAATGATAAATTTCGCATAGGTCTTGCCTATGCGAAATTCAATTGACAAATTGATAAAATAGTATTATATTAAAGGGGTAAGTTGAATTCTCGTTGATTTCTAGCACTTGAGTGCTTGTACATAATTTTTATCTTTGGTGATAGTCTTTATAAAAATCAAAGGGTAACATCAGTCCATCTTACTTTAATATATAGACTGATAAATATTATGTATCCCGTTAGAGATATATATGTTTTATTTTTAACAGGAATCAAAATATTGGTATTATTTATATTACTAATAATAATTAATAAGATACGTCCCATCTAACGAGGACTATCTCTAACAGGATGTATAAAAAATATAATCAGCGCTCTCGCTCTGATCGGCCGTTTGCAGGTGGCCAAAAAAATAATAAATATAGAGGTCGTTCGAATAAATCAAAAATAAAAAAAGGATTTGGTGGAGATAAAATCAATCCATCGCGTTTTGTATGCAAGGCTGATCCGATAATAGAGCAAGCCCCATACATTCCAATTAATAAGTTTTCAGATTTTAAAATAAATGAAAGTATTAAATCAAACATCATTAAAAAAGGGTATATAGATCCAACTCCTATTCAAGACAAGGTCATACCTTTAATTCTTGCTGGAAGAGATGTTGTTGGAGTAGCAAATACTGGAACAGGTAAAACGGCGGCATTCCTAGTGCCTCTACTTAATAAAATTTCAAATAATTCTCGAGAAAAAATTTTAATTATAGTTCCGACTAGAGAGCTAGCCTTACAAATTGATCAAGAATTTATTGGTTTCAAGGGAAATATGAGAATTTATTCAGTTTGTTGTGTTGGAGGGGTTGGGATTTCTCCACAGATTTATGGACTACGACGTTCTTATAGTGTTGTTATCGGAACCCCAGGGCGATTAAAGGATTTGATAGAACGCAAGGCCCTTGTTTTAAATGAATTTAAAACAATTGTTCTCGATGAAGCGGATCGAATGCTCGATATGGGTTTTGTCAACGATATGCGATTTATAATGAAAAATATGGGAGAAAATAGACAAACATTATTATTTTCGGCAACTATCACAAGTGAGATTGATAAATTAATTCAGGAATTTTTAAAGAATCCTGAAAAGGTTTCAGTTAAGAAAGGGGAAACAGCCCGAAATGTTGAGCAAGATATTGTCCGTGTCAGACCGGGGGAAGACAAAATTGCATCTTTAGAATGCCTATTAGCTAAAAATGAATTTTCAAAAGTGCTCATCTTTGGTCGTACTAAATACGGAGTAGAGAAGTTGTGTAAAACATTAATCCAAAGTGGTTTTAAAACAGAATCAATTCACGGAGATAAAAATCAAAATCAAAGACAAAAAGCATTAAAATCATTTAAAGATAATCAAAGTCAAATTCTTGTGGCGACAGATGTAGCGGCAAGAGGATTAGATATTCCAAATGTTACTCATGTTATAAATTTTGATATTCCTGCAACATATGAAGATTATGTGCATCGTATCGGTAGAACGGGGCGGGGAAATCAAACTGGTATCGCACTTACTTTCGTAAATTAAACTCCTGCATAGGCAAGACCTATGAATTTAATGTTTTATATTGCAAATGCAACGGGTTTGTTTT
>CAYSSZ010000033.1:0-4960 GCA_964434095.1 uncultured Candidatus Saccharibacteria bacterium
TCAGAGTAGACGGTAAGGTTTTAATTCTACCTTTATTTATATATAAATCTATTTTATCTCCGAAATATTTTTTGGCTTCTCTAATTGTTTCAGCTGGTTTCTCTCCTTCCGGATTAGCACTCGGAGCTACTATTGGACCAACTTTATTTATTAAATTGAATAGATTTTTATAACGAGGCCCTATCATACGAAATGCAATTGAATTAGTACCCCTATGTAAGTATTGCCATCTTTTTTGTTTGCACTCTAAAATCACACTGACTTTTCCAGGCCAAAATTTTTCTAAAATTTTAATTTTATCTTTATTTGTTTTTATACCAAAAATTTCTAATTGTTTATACGAATTTATAAGCACAATAAATTGTTTATTTTCTTTTCTCCCTTTTATATCATAAATTTTCTCTATACTTTTCTTAAAGTTTATACTTGCTGTAATACCATATAAAGTATCAGTTGGTAAAACAATAATTCCTCCTTTTTTAAGAAAATTTATAGCTTTTTCCCATTTATTTTCCATAATTTTATATACTCAGGCATTCTATCATTAAATTATTTTTATATTATTAGAATTATTATACTACATAATTAAAAAATATGAGCAAATATTAAATACAAAAATAGGCCATCCGTTATGGATAGCCCAATTTTTAATAATTATGAGATGAAGGCAGTGACTGAACCTAGATAAATTCTTTTAGTGTTAATGCTATAAGCATCAAACCAAAGTTTTTTATCACTGTTCAAAAAAACAATTGGAACACCAACTTTTTTTGAATTATCAAGAATAAGAGTATCTCCGGGACAACTCGTGTCCAATTCATTCCATTCGGAATAACGTTCGGGATGAGTTAAGCCCATACACAATACTTGAAAAGCTCCTAGCCCAAATTCAAATTCAGTAAAATTATTTTTTACCAAATAAACCGATTTACCGCAATGATTCGTTCCAAATTGAGCAGCCAAAATGATAATATCCCCTCTTTGTTTCATCTCCATTTTTTTTAGAGATTTAGAAGTATAAGGATCTTGACGAATTTTAAACTGACTAAGAGGTTGGCCAAAACCATTATGCATATTCCGGTTTGTAGCAACTTTGCTCAAAGCTAAATCAACAATATCTCCATATAATGCATTTTGATTTTTAGTTATAGAAAAAAATTTTTCGGCTACTGCCCCAATTTTTGGAACAGCAAACCATCCTTCAGCTCCCTGAGGAAGATCAGGTAAATTTTTGGCTAATAGAAATGCCTCAGTAGGATCAAGCTCAAAAGTATCAGCAATAATCTCAATTTGCTTTTCAATTGGATTCGGCCCCATATATCCCTTGGGATAAAAATGACCATTCCTCGAAACTGTATTGGAATAGTGATTTAGGGCTGTATACTTTTTAATTAACAACGGAAGAGTTTGCCAAAACTCATCATTCTTGAGTAAGCGTTCAGCTGAACCATTAGGCCCACTTAATTTAGCCTGATTAAAAGCTTCTTGCCACTTTTGAGTTGCGACAAGACCTTCAAAATCTTGTGATGTAATTAATCTTTTTATTTGTGTCATCAATATTTAGTTTTAATTAAGAACTGGGTCCCGACACCCAAATTCCACTATCTCAATAGAGGTCGGGTATCATCTCTAATGCAAGAGTAGCATACTTATTTAATTTGTCAAATCTAAAATCAACTCCTCAAATAATTTATATTCTAAACTCCACTATCCTTCGAAAAATCTCAGGATCTTCGAATTTAAAATCTTTCTAGATTTTAAATTCTACGACTTCTCCATCTTTAACTACCCCAGTAGTACAAAATTTAATCGAGTGCATTAAATTTTGATTACGGGGCAAGAAGTGGTAATTATATTTTCTTCTTCTCGAACAACCTTATATTCTAAACTCAATGACGTCTCCGTCTTTAACTATGTATTCTTTTCCTTCGATACGGATTTTGCCACGAGCACGAGCTTCTGCAAAACTGCCTGCATCAAGCAACTCTTCCCAATTTACAACTTCAGCTCTGATAAATTTATCTCTAAAATCAGTATGAATAGCAGCTCCAGCTTCTGGAGCTGTACTTCCCTTTTTTATTGTCCAAGCACGAGTCTCATCTTCCCCTGTTGTAAAATATGTGTGCAATCCCAGTAATTCATAGCTTTTAGTAATTAAATCGTCCAACCCTTTCTCAAAAATTGGATCAACTTTTACATAATAACCGGGAATATCGATTTCAGCATTTTCACTAGCTTCAGAAACGTTTAAAACGTACAGAACTGGTTTGGTTGTCAATAGATTAAGCATCTTGATTTTAATTTTTTCTTTTTCACTAAAATCTACTTCTCTTGCCAAACGTCCTGATTCTAATATTTTTTGTAATTTTTCTAAAACATTATTTTCAATTAAAGCTTCTTTGTCTCCTCGCTTAACTTCATGATTTATATTATTTTTTCTTTTATTAACTGTATCAAGATCAGCCATAATTAATTCATAGTTTATGATATCAATATCATCTTTCGGATCAATTTTATCAGCAACATGAATTACCGAGCTGTCTTTAAAGGTTCTAACCACATGAGCTATCGCATCAACTTCACGTATATTAGCTAAAAATTTATTCCCTAAGCCTTCACCTTGTGAAGCTCCTTTAACAAGCCCCGCGATATCAACAAATTCTATTGCGGCTGGTATTGTTTTAACTGATTTACTAAAGTCACTTAATTGATTAAGTCTTTGATCAGGTACCGCCACGACACCAACAGATGGATCAATCGTACAAAATGGGTAATTATCACAAGGAACTCCCTTTTTCGTTAGAGCGTTAAATAAACTACTTTTTCCTACATTTGGCAATCCTACAATTCCTAATTTCATATTATTTTTAAATATATTTAGTAAATTAATTACTTAATATTACAAAATTACTATACCAAAATAAGCACCAAAAGTCATTTAATTAAAAGTATAATAAATTTCTATAACTAAAAGCCTCTCATCACAATAAGAGGCTTTTAGTTAGACAATCCAATCTCTTTAAAAAAACCAAGTTTATATTATTGTTTTATTTTGAGGCGACGAGGTCATAACTCTCGAGCTCTACAAAATTATTTAAACTTAAATTTAGGTTTAAGATAGAGATTAGATAATACAATTGTCTAATTACCATATAAAAATGTCAAGCAATATTTCTGAATAAACTTGTTAATAATTTGTGAATAAGTAACGAATATGTGTGCATAACTAGCAGAATTTTAAAATTTAAAATTTAAATTTTTTAAATATTGAAAAAGGATTAATTTTTCCGTTTTTACCAAGATAATTAAAGATAGATTCGCCAAATTTTATATAAAAACTTTTCTGAGCAGTTTTTAACTTCTTTTTTATTAATAAATCTAGTTCATCTACAACTGCTCGATTATAACGAAAACTAGTATTGGGCGGTAATATACGATTTTTCAAATCATCTTCCATCTCTTGTTTTCTTTTTTCCCAATTTACAACAAAATTACTATGGGCCTTAGCATATTTTTCAGGATCATTGCATGTCGATATTAATTCATTTACTTCAGCCATTTCTTTTTGCTCTGCTATAGCAATAAATTTTTGCAAATTTTCATTTTCTTCGTCTGTTAAAATATACTTGTCCATAATTTTATTATTACCTAATTATTATATCAAAATTATTGGAAACAATCACAATTTTTATTCTTTAAAATCTGTTTTTGTTCTTTTCGGGTATTAATAAATACATTTTGTTTATCCGATGTCTTCATAGTATTAGCGAATGTTGATTTATTCAATCCCTTCTCGAGTGGTGTCATGTGTCGGTATCCCCTTTTTTCGAATTCTTTAACCAATGATTGATGCCTATTATACAAAGCTTTTGTTTTGCCGACCCAACGTAAGGTTTCTGGATGTTTCGAATAACCACCCTTTGCTTTATGAATAGTCAAAATATTCCAAAGCCCATGAAGCTCACGATGCTCGGCTAATAAATGTTTTCGACATAAATATGTCGGTTGTATATCCCAGATTCTCATATATTTTTATTTCCAAATCTCTTATGTTCAAGACGACGAATCCCTTCCTCATTGAAACCAAAATAATGGCCGACTTCATGCCACAATACTTGATAAACCATTTCTTTCATTTTTTCCTGATCTCCCTCACAAATATGCTCTATTGGGTTTTTAAAAATTGTAATTTTATCCGGTAAAACATTTGAATAACCTTCATCTCGTTTCGTACGTGGTATACCTTCATATAACCCTAATAACATGCCATTAAACTTAATATTTTTCTCTCCGTAATGACGTATTCGAATATCCTCTTCAGCTAGAAAAGCTACATTTTTTATTTTATCTTTAACATTTAGAGGTAATCGTTCGTAAGCTCTAATAATTAAAAGTTCAAATTCTTCAATACTCATAGTATAATTTTACCACATTATTCAATTAAAATTGAATATATAAAAAAAATTTGACTATTTTACTAAAAATTATTTGACAATATTAGTTCTAAGTGGTAATCTTTAACAAACAATAAATTGTAACTTATAACTAAATTTCAAAAAATGGAAATTCAATCAATTTTCTTTATTAAAGATTATGAAATTGAAGTGCTCCCAATTTCATTAAACGAAGAAGAATTAGATTTCTTTTTCAAAGAGGTACACAATGGTGGACATCCACCACTAACAAAAAATGCGATCTCTTTGGCCTTAAAAGAAACAAAAATTTCTCATCCGTACATTCCAAATAAATGTGAAAGGATAGATTCTTTTAAGGAGGCTGTCAAAAAATGGGCCGTCGCAAAGGATTATTCTAATGAGCAAGCTGATTACGCTCGGGAAATGCTAAGACTGGCAAAAAGAAGAAATCAATTAGCAATTACTGTTGATTTTGCCTGGGATTCAAAATGGGATCCTTCGATTTTTATCTTGGCATCAAGAAAATTTGCCGAGTTTCTTTTTCC
>CAYSSZ010000034.1:0-1720 GCA_964434095.1 uncultured Candidatus Saccharibacteria bacterium
TTTTAGGGCCTTTAGCTTAGTTGGTAGAGTGAGCTTGGGTAAGGGACCCAAGCGCAAGGCCGGAGCACGACGGTGCGAGGCGAGGTCGCGAGTTTTGCCAGCAGGCAAAAACTTGAGACACTCATTTGCCAAATGAGGCATATGAATAAAAAAAAATATTGTAGTTTTTAAAAAATAAATATGGGCCTTTAGCTTAGTTGGTAGAGCGCCTCATTTGCAATGAGGAGGTCAGCGGTTCGAATCCGCTAAGGTCCACCATAAAAATTAACGTCTAAATGACGTTTATTTTTATGGTGGAGAAATTATTGCAAAATATGCTAAATACGATAAGATATTAGAAAGACAATTTTGGGCTCATAGTATAGCGGTAATACGCATCCATGGCATGGATGAGTTCGGGGTCCGACTCCCCGTGAGTCCACATGAAATTAAAAAACTATATTTTAGAAATAACAGTTTTCCTAGGCGGTGCTGTTGTTATGATTTTCGAACTTGTCGGTTCAAGAATATTGGGACCATATTTTGGAACTTCGATATTTGTTTGGACAAGTTTGATCGGTATTATTATGGGTAGTTTGAGCTTGGGTTATTATTTGGGTGGAAAATTAGCAGATAAAAAAACTAGCCTAGAATTTCTATCGAAAATTATTTTTGTATCTGCAATAATTATTACTATTGTCGCATTGATTAAGGATTTGATTCTGGGTAGTTTGGACATACTTCCTCTTGGCTTAAAAATAAATTCTATTCTAGCTTCTGTCTTATTATTCATGCCGGCCAGTATATTTTTAGGAATGATCTCACCTTATGCTATTAGACTAAAACTTATTAATTTAGAATCTTCAGGTAAAACCGTCGGCAGTTTATATGCCATATCGACATTAGGAAGTATTGTCGGAACATTTCTATCGGGTTTTTCCCTAATTCCAAAATATGGCACGAATAATATTTTAATCATTATCGTATTTGTATTAGTTCTTTTATCAATTTCAATTTACACAAAAAATTTTTTAAGAAGAAAACTCGTCTGGATAATTTTAATTGCCATTGCATTATTCTTTATGTCTAAAATTAATAATCTTTATGCAAATCAGGGATTAATTGATATCGATACAGCATACAACCGCATCTGGATATATGATCGTTTACTTCCCGGCACAAATAGAACGGTGAGAACTATGGGAATCAATAATGAAAACCATTCTTCAATGTTCCTCGAAAGTAATGATTTAGTTAATGAATACACTAAATACTATCATTCAGCTAGACATTTTAATCCTGATTTCAAAAAAACTTTAATGCTTGGAGGAGCCGGTTATTCTTTCCCTAAAGATTTTTTATTAAAATATCCTCAGGCCACAATCGATGTGGTTGAGATAGACCCTAAGGTTACTGAATTAGCTAAAAAATATTTTGGATTAAGTGAAAACCCTAGATTAAATATTTTTCATCAAGATGGACGAGTATTTTTAAATAAAACTAAAGAAAAATATGACGTCATATTTGGTGATGCTTTTAGTTCACATTATTCTATTCCCTATCAATTGACGACGAAAGAAGTTGTCCAAAAAAAATTTGATATATTAAATGAAAACGGTCTAGTAATCCTAAATATTATTTCAACTATATCTGGAGACAAAGGTATGTTTTTACGAGCTGAGTATGCAACATATAAAACAATATTTCCTCATGTTTATATTTTTGCCACTGAAACAAATGA
>CAYSSZ010000034.1:1820-4733 GCA_964434095.1 uncultured Candidatus Saccharibacteria bacterium
CAACATATAAAACAATATTTCCTCATGTTTATATTTTTGCCACTGAAACAAATGAATATGATAAAGAAATTCAAAATATTATTTTAGTGGCCTTAAAAAATAAAAAGGAACCGTCGTTTGAAAGTACTGAACCACAAATAGCTTATTTCTTGAAACACTTATGGACAAAAGAAATACTCTTAGATATACCGGCCTTGACTGACGACCATGCGCCTGTCGATTTTTATATTAATAAATTATTTTAATCTGAGTATGGGCTGTTAGTTCAGTTAGTAGAACACTCGATTTTCATCCCGTTAGAAAATCAAGGGCTCGTAGTATAGTGGTAATACATCGCATTCGCATTGCGAAAACACGAGTTCAATTCTCGTCGAGTCCACATATTTCTATTTAATGCATTTTATTTCAAAATAGAATATAATATGACGGTATGTATGGATTAAATCCCGATATTGGAATTCATAATATTCTCGGCTCAATTAAGCCAACTCATTTATTAATTGTTTTTCTTTTAGCTTTTATTTTTGCGACGATAATGACATTCGTTCTTCTTTATCATTTCAATAAATATAGAGAGTATAGCCCAAAAATGACCTCGGCTAAGATTTTATATATGACTGGACTTATAATATTATCAGTATTAGCAATTATCTTTTTAGTTTTATATATTTCTTAATATGCTAAATTTAGAGAAAGATGAAAAAGTAATTAGAGTCGTTCGAAAACACTGGTTTGCTATTGTTATTCAAATGGCCGTTGCTGTAATTTTAATTTTTGCCCCAATTATTTTCTTCGGAATAATTGAAAGTTTCATCGCCATTAACCCAACGGCTAAAAATTTATTTTTATTTTTGTTTATTTATGTTGTTTTCTTAATTTTTGTTTGGATATTTATATTTGTTTCTTGGCTAGATTACTATTTAGATGTTTGGGTTATTACCAACAAAAGAATTATCGATATTGACCAACAAGGTTTATTTAATAGAGAAATAGCCAGCTTACGACTAGATAATGTTCAAGATATTAAAATTGAAGTTTTTGGCATTATAAATACCCTTTTAAAAATTGGAAATTTACACGTTCAAACAGCTTCCCCTAATAAAGAGTTCATTCTTTATCAAGCAAGTAACCCAGAAGACGTGAAGCGTCTTATAATGCACGCTCACAAAGTTGAAGCTGAAAAAGTTCAAGTAGTTAAAATTCAAGATTAATTTTTATTATTAGTTAAGTCGATTATTATTAGTAAATAAATATATTTATGGATGAAAATAATAAAGAAGCTTTTAACGAAAGCAATAAGATGATAGAAAGAGGTTCTCACAAAAGTACTGCTAAATTTATAATAATTTTTGTAGTCATTTGTGGAGTTTTATGGTTAGCATATAATTTACTTACAAGCACATTTGGTGTAGGCCCGACTCAAATAACGGAAGATTCAATTCCTTGTATTTCTGGTCCTGGCATAATGTGTCCAGATGATGGTTATACTGGTCGTTCATATAATTCATTAGAAAGATCAATTTCTATCTCTAAAAATTCTAATTATTACCAAGATCAAACTCCAACGATCGAAGACACACGAGAATTTATCAAAATGAGTTATAACTCAACGATTAAAACAAGAAAAGTTTCTGAAATTGTAACTAATGTAAAAAATATTATTGCTGGTGCTGACGGTCGAGTCGATAGCTTTAATAGTTCAGAAAAACGAGGTTACATAAGCTTTGTCGTAGACAAAGATAAATTTGAAGACTTAAGAAGTCAGGTCGCTAAATTAGTAAATGCTAAACTTTATGTTGAAAATATTTCTGGACAAAATCTTCTATCTCAAAAACAAAATATTGAAGAACAAGCGACCGCCACTATTAATACCCTCGAGAGTTTGAAAAATCAATTAGCCAGTCTAGAAAAATCTCACACTCAAAATGTTAGTGCTATTAATAAACAATTGAGTAGTATTAGATCACAACTAACATCAGTTCGAGCCAGTATAGCAGTAACAACAGATCCAACTATTATGACATCACTTCGTAGTCAAGAAACTCTTCTAATGCAACAGGAATCAACTCAAAATACAAAACTTGGGAATGAGAATAAAAGTTATAATTCTCAAAAACAAAACTTAAACAATGACATTAATGCGTGGAATAATAATTTAACTTATGTTAGTAATCAAGATATGCAATTTACAAATAATGTTGAAACAGTAAATGGTTATATTACTGTTAGCTGGATAAGTTACTGGGACATGGCAAAATTATTCTCCCCTATTCACCCATTACTTATCATCATTATACTTATCTTTGTCTCTTGGTTACCATTACGACATAAGAAAATTATGCCGAAAGTCGTAATAGAGTAATTTAATTCGTAAAAGAGACGTAATATTATTATTTTTTTCGCGCTTTACCCCAGAGGGGCCCTACGCGACTCAAAAAATAATAATATTACGTCTCTTTTTTTACTATTTTTTATTTGCTAAATATTTTTCGGCAGATTTTAGAGATTCGAGTGTACCGACATCAAACCATTTCCCTGATACTTCCCAAGTATAAACAGGTGTTCTTTGATATAACCATTCAATTAATCGGCCAGGTTGATCTTTATTATTCCCTTCTCTAATATATTGTTCGATAAGAGATAATGTTTTCTGAGGATAAAAATACAAAGCAATGCCGATCAAACTTGTTTTAGGATCATCAGGTTTTTCTTTAAAAGAAATAATTTGCTTTGTCTCATTTATTTCGACAATACTTAAACTTTTTACTTTTTCCACATCTAAGACATCATAAACAGCCAAAACAGGCTCTTTCATTTGTTGAGCGTAATCAATAAATGGAACAAAAGATTCACCAAATAAATTATCACCAGCAATAACTAGTATATCATTACTAATGTTTTTATCTTCTATAA
>CAYSSZ010000035.1:0-4515 GCA_964434095.1 uncultured Candidatus Saccharibacteria bacterium
TAAAATGGATTATACTTATAAATCAAAAATAGGGAATTTTGAGGGACCGCTGGGACTACTTTTATCTTTGATTGAAGAGAAAAAACTTTTTATTAATGATGTTTCATTAGCTGAGGTTACTCAAGATTATTTAAATTATATTAAGAATTTAAATGAATTAAATGTTGAGAAAAAAATAGCCGATGTATCTTATTTCATTTTAGTTGCTTCAACATTAATTCTAATCAAATCAAAGTCACTTTTGCCCAATCTTGAATTAACAGAAGATGAAGAAGAAAAAATAGTCGATCTTGAAAAAAGATTAAAATTATATCAAATCATCAAACGAGCTTCTGTTGATGTTAAAATTATTTTTGGGTCAGAAATAATTTTTGGACCATTAGATAGAAATTGGAATGAGCCCTTCTTTTCTCCAGATCAGTCGATAAATATAGAGAGTATGAATAATTCAATATTGAGGGTTTTGGCTAGTCTTCCTACTAAAAAAGAGCAATTACAGGAAATTGAAGTAAAAAAAATATTAAATATTAATGATGTGATTGAAAAATTAATTGAACGAATTGAAAATGCTGCTAATATGTCATTTCGTGAATTTTCTAAGAGTCATGGTGCTCAAAATAAGGGAGAAGCAAAAGTTCATGTAATTGTTTCTTTTTTAGCGATGTTAGAATTAGCTCGAGGAGGTTTAATAGACGTTATTCAAAATACATCATTTGGTGAGATTGAAATGGTCAAACAAAAAGTATTAAATATTAATCAAGAATAATATGCAGGAATTAACAATAGAAGCAAAAATAGAAGGTATTCTTTATTATAAAGGAGAAGATGTTTCTAAAAATGAATTAGCAACCCTTTTAAGTGTTACTGAAGAAGAAATTGATCAGGCGATAAACAATCTTGATACTATTTTAATTAATCGTGGTTTAGTGATTGTTAAGAATGATAATCATTATAGATTAAGTACTGCTAAAGAATTAGGGCCCTTGATTGAGTCAATCCATAAAGAAGAAATTTCTAAAGAATTAACGAAGGCCTCATTAGAAACTTTGGCGATAATAATATATCTTGAGGGGGTTGCTCGAAGTGAGATAGATTATGTAAGAGGAGTAAACTCTAGTTTTATAATTCGAAATTTATTGATTCGGGGATTAGTAAATAAAAAAATAGATCCAAATGATAATAGGCGATTACTAT
The DNA here is from genome assembly GCA_964434095.1 of uncultured Candidatus Saccharibacteria bacterium. Classification (GTDB taxonomy): domain Bacteria; phylum Patescibacteriota; class Minisyncoccia; order Phycocordibacterales; family UBA9973; genus UBA8515. The sequence goes on from CAYSSZ010000035.1 coordinate 1,195, forward strand.
ATTATCCTACGACAGAACTGCTTTCATTTATGGGGATATCAAATATTACCGAACTACCGAATTATCAAGAAATCAAAAAACAATTAATAGAAACACTAAATAATCAGTCTAAGTCAAACGAAACAAATGATTAATGTTATAAAAATTTTTTTACCAGCAATTTTAAGTTTTATAATTGGCATTTTAATAACGCCGATAGCTACTCATTTCTTTTTTAAGTATAAAATGTGGCGTAAAATATCGCGAGATAAAAACATCCCAATTCGAGGTGATTTTCAAAAAATACATGATGAAAAATCTGAATTATCTACTCCCAGAACAGGAGGAATGATTATTTGGGTTTCAGTTGTATTAACAATTTCTCTAATCTGGTTTTTTGATCAAGTATTTCAAAATGAATTAAGTTCAAAATTATATTTTATTAGTCGAGAACAAACGCTTCTCCCATTTTTTACTTTAATTTTTGCATCTTTAGTTGGATTGGGTGATGATTTTTTACAAATTTTTGGAAAAGGAAAGTGGAGTAAGGATCCTATTTTTTTAAGATATCTTAAAATAGTTATTATAATAATTTTGGGGTTATTGATTGGTTGGTGGTTTTTTTCAAAACTAGGTATTTCGTCTCTTTATATCCCATGGTATGGTTTTATAAGTTTAGGTTATTTATTTATTCCTTTCTTTATTATTGTAATGTTAGCAATGTGGTCATCGAGTGTTATTGATGGAGTAGATGGTCTATCGGGTGGAGTTATAGCTTCTATTTTTTTATCTTATGCAATTATCTCTCTACTCAATAATCAAATTAATTTATCAGCCTTTAGTGCCGTTATTACAGGGGCTATTTTAGCATTTCTCTGGTTTAATATTCCACCCGCAAGATTTTATATGGGGGAATCAGGTATGATAGGTTTGACGGTAACAATTTCTGTTTTAGCTTTTTTAACTGATACAGTATTACTTTTACCTATTATTGCATTTCCACTATTTATTACTTCATTATCAAATGTAATTCAAATTGGTTCAAAAAAATTACGAAATGGTAAAAAGGTTTTTCGCCTAGCGCCACTACATCATCATTTTGAAGCCATGGGTTGGTCTAAATACAAAGTCACAATGCGCTATTGGATTATTGGAATTATGACATCAGTTACAGGTATCATTATATATTTAATAAGCTAGTTAAATGAAAAGTAGTAGAATTAAAAAAATAGATAAATTCTTTTTAATTGTTGTTGCCATATTAGTTTTTTTTGGCATCACTATGTTTATTTCTGCTTCTTTAGGCATTCTAGCTAAAAATGAAACAAAATTTTATGGTGTTATTGCAAATCAATTAATTCTGGGTTTAGGTTTTGGTTTAGTGGCACTGTACTTTGGTTTTGCTATTAATTATAAATTTTTACGAAAAAATGCTTTATACATTTTTCTCGGGGCAATTGTTTTGACGGCAATGGTATTTATCCCGGGGGTAGGAATGGAGCATGGAGGTGCTAAAAGATGGATAAATTTCCTAGGTTATTCATTTCAGCCAGTTGAATTTTTGAAAATTAGTTTTATTATTTATTTAGCATCATGGCTATCTTGGGCTAAAAATAAAGTTAAAGATTCTCGCTATAGTATAATTCCGCTATTAATTTTACTTGGGTTAATTGCTGTTGTCCTTTTATTGCAACCAGATACTAAAAATATTATTTTAATGACCGTTACTGGTCTTGGCATGCTTTTTATATCGGGAGTATCTTGGAAAAAAATATTAGGATTGGTAATAGTTATGTTAGTAGCTTTTTCAGTATTGGTTTTAATAAAACCCCATTTAATGAAAAGAGTGAACACTTTTTTTAATCCGAATCAAGATATTTCCGGTTCCTCTTATCAGTTACAACAATCATTAATTGCAGTAGGATCAGGGGGGATGTTTGGACGAGGCTTGGGTCAAAGTATTCAAAAATTTGCTTATTTACCTGAACCTCAAGGTGATTCAATCTTTGCTGTTACAGGAGAAGAGTTAGGTTTTATAGGATGTATTTCTTTATTAATCCTATATCTTCTATTTCTATTTAGAGGTTATTATATAGCTATTCGAGCCCCTGATTCATTTAGTAAAATATTGATTTACGGTATTATAACAATTATCGTAGCTCAATCATTTATGAATGTTGCTTCAATTATAGGATTATTCCCCTTAACGGGTGTTCCGCTTGTATTTATTTCTCATGGAGGCACAGCTCTTTTGTTGTCTTTATTTATGGTTGGTTTAGTATTAAATGTTTCTAGCCTTTCAAAATCAACTATAAATTTTAATGTTGATAAATAGCGTTATAGCTAATTTTAGAACTAGAAAATTTTATTGAAATAAGCTATAATTTTCAATATGAAAATATTACTTACAGGCGGAGGAACTGGTGGGCATTTTTATCCACTAATAGCTATAGCCGAAAAATTATTAGAAATTGCTGAAAAAGAAAAAATTGTAAATCTGAAGCTTTATTATATGTCTGATTCTCCTTTTGAAAAAAGGATGCTTTTTGAAAATAAATTGGAATATATTAAAGTTCCATCGGGTAAAATAAGAACTTATAGATCAATTTATAATTTTTTAGATAAATTTTCTCTTATAACTGGAGCAATTTATGGGCTCATAAATATGTTTTTTATTTTTCCCGATGTGATTATTTCAAAAGGAGGGTATGCAGCTTTTCCAGCTGTTTTCGCGGCAAAAATTTTGAGAATACCTGTCATTATCCATGAATCTGATTCATATCCTGGTCGTTTAAATTTATGGACTGCTAAATTTGCCAAGCGTATTGCAGTCTCATGGTCAGAAGCTGCAGAATTTTTACCGAAAGAACGAACTGTCCTTACTGGCCAACCTATTAGAAAAAATATTTTAGAAAAAAATGCGGACAAGCAAAGCTCGTGTGATTTTTTTAAATTGAGCCCTAATTTACCAACAGTTCTTGTCTTGGGTGGTTCACAGGGTGCACAATTAATTAATAATCGTATTATTGACATTTTGCCTGAATTATTGACCCGATATCAAGTCATACATCAGACTGGAGCTAACAACATCGATGAAGTAGAGTCTTTAGCTAACTTATTAATTAAAGAGGCTGAAAAAAAAGCTAGATATGTCTCATTGCCGTATTTAAATAATTTATCAACTCGAATGGCTGCTGGTTGTGCTGATCTAATTATTTCAAGAGCGGGTTCTGCCATATTTGAAATTGCCTCATGGGGGATACCATCAATTATTATTCCTATTACTAATTCTAATGGTGATCATCAAAGAAAAAATGCCTATAATTATGCCAGACTAGGGGC
>CAYSSZ010000036.1:0-4363 GCA_964434095.1 uncultured Candidatus Saccharibacteria bacterium
CATTTAACTACGAGGGCATAATAATTTTAAATATCTATTCCGCAGTTATATCCCCGTCCGAACGGATGTTCATCCGGGCGGGCATTTAACTACGAGGGCATAAACTTTTCATGAATGAAATCGACTGTGCGCGATGAGGGACTCGAATCTTACAGATTCAGTACACCTTTCGTATTGCCCTTGTTTTACTTCGGGCAATATACTCAAGGTTTTCTCGTCCCACACATAAAACAATAAATTGTTTTATTATCGACGCTGTGCGCGATGAGGGACTCGAACCCCCGACCTTCCCGGTGTAAACGGGTTGCTCTACCAACTGAGCTAATCGCGCCTAATTTTCGGTCAATATTAACTTATTTTCAATAATTCTTCAAGGATTTTAAAAACTAGGATCTGGATAAAAAATTGGATTATTTTTTATTTGATCTGTTTTTAGTTCTTTTTGTTGGAAATATTCTGTTAACTCAAGAAGTGTTTTTTCTTTAATTATAGTCGGGGACTCTGGTTCAGGATTTTTTATTTTAAAAACATCTTCATTTTTTATTTTCATTAATAAATACAAACTTAAAATAAGTAGAAAAATTGTTATAAACAATACCAGCCATAATAAAATTTGCCAATGTTTATGAGGATTAATTTCTGTAGAAAAAGAACTTCTCTTTTTATCTTTTATTTTTGAAAGTGATAATTTCATATTTTTATAAACTTAATACTCCAAAAGTTATATCTGCCTGCCACTCTGAATTTTCAATTACTTCATTTTCTGCTTCCGTCATACTATTAATTTTTTCTTGTTTAACCAACTCTATATTTTTATTACTATTAGCCGATATCGATTTATTCAAAAAAACTTGGCTAATATTTATTTGATAGGGGGCATTTTCAAGTAATTCTATAGCTTGAACAACATGAGAGAAAGATCCAGTAATTAAAATTTTAAAATTTATCGTCTTATCTTTTTCTGATACTTCAACATTTTTAAAAGCTATTTTTGTATTAATATTATTCCCCATATTTTCTAAGTAAGTTACAAACGTATCTATTTCTTCAGGGTTCAAATAATGATTTTTGAGATTTTGGTTCGTGTTTTCAACTTCAGAAATTCTTTGCTTTAATATTTTTTCTTTTTCCTTTTCATTAATTTTATTTTCTAGGGTAATTAAGGTTGCATTCGTATGTATATTTTTATTTTTTATAACATTAAAGAAAAAAACCAATAGGCCGGAAACAACCAGAAAGATGATGACTGATAAAATTAATATTAATATTGTTTTTTTTAACTTCATATTGTTTCTATTGAAATTATAAAATCTAAATTCTCTTTTTCAATAAAATTAGATATTGGTAATTCAACTTTTTTGTAGTCAGGGTTGTTGTCTAGAGTTGTTTTAAAGTTTTTTAAGGCTGTTCTGTCCTTTGCTTTGCCTTTTATTTCTAGTGTTGTTAAATCTGCATTTTTTTTATTATAACTAATTTGCGTATAAGTGATTCCTTCGGTTTTAAGAGTTAGGATTTCTTTCAATATATTTTCTGAAAATTGATATTTTGGTGTAGCTTCTTTTAAGAAAAGCATATTTTTATTGATATCTTTAATCATTTGATCTAGGCTTTGAATTTCATTAGAAGGATTTTCCTGATTAAATAGGGCTAGTTTTTGATCAGCGGTACTTTCTTTGGTTTTTGAATAAAAATATGAGGGAAAAAGTAAAACTATCGTTAAAATAATCATTAAAGATAAAATATTTAACAATGTGGAAATAAATCTTGCCCAATAAATTTTTTTAATGTTTCTCTTATCCTGTTTGGGTAAAACATTTATTACCTTGTGTTTCTCTCGAGGAAAATCGGCCAAAGCCAAACCTAAAACAGTCGTATAATTTAAAGATTCTTTTTGGGTCATCTCTGGTAAATACTCCCCTATATCAAATATATTTACCCAAACATTAGCATGAAATACTTTTATCTTCATGCTCAATTCTAAATACTCACTTAACCCGGCCAGATTTGAGTCTCCTCCACAAAGAATAATACGACTTATTTTCTGCTGGTTTGTATTTTTTGCTCGATTACTCTCCCAATAAAGGCATTGTTTGTTTAATTCATCTTTTAAAACTGATAGGCCATTTAATATTGCAGGAAAAATATCTTCGTTTTCTGATTGATTATTGGACCCATAAGAACGTTTTAGCTTATCAGCTTCTTCTTGAGACAAGGAGAAATTCTTTGCAATCATATTATTTAAATTTACTCCTCCAATTGATAAGGTTGTGGCTAAAAAAACTCTCTCCTTGCTAACAATTGTTACCCCTGTGCGAGTATTTCCAAAATCTACAATCATTACAGGTCTTTCGTCTCCATAAGGTATGACAGCACGGGCAATAGCCTGTGATTCCAACTCAAAAGAAAGCGGGTTCATTTGAGCCTTATATAAAACTGACAAATAGTCTTCAATAGTTTCTTGAGAAGACGCTGTTATTTCTACTTCAATACCATCTTCTTTTTCTTCAATAATTTCATAATCAAAAATTACCTCATTCGCTTTTAGGGGAATATGATCTTCAATCTGTAACAATATAGTTTCTTCTATTTTATTTTTAGCAACAACAGGCAACATTATTGTAAAAATATACATTTGCTCTTCCGGCAAACATATACGGAAAAAAGAAGATTTTGTTTTTTCTTTAATCTTCTTTAAAATTAGAGTGAGTTTTTCTTTATCTTCAATTTTTCCAGAAATAACGACTCCTGACGGGATACTTTCTCTGCCATATTGACCAAGTCTCAAACCTTTTGGTGTAGCAATAAGTTCTCCATATTTGACTGATTGATCAGAAATATCTAGAGCAAAAGAATTCATCGACAAAAAAGTTGGCGTTGGAAAATAATGATTGTAAATTTTCTTCATTATTAATTAATTATACGATACTTAGACAATATATAAAAGAGTTTTGTCTTTTTTTTGTTAGTTTGTTAATTTTTATTAATACAAATTATGAGACTAATAGTTTAATTAGTGGACGCGAACTCCTACTTCAACAGGAACTTCCGGAACCAAAAAAACAGGTTTTCCTTCAACACCATCAACAGCCATTAGCATGCCGTTTGATTCATATCCTTTTATTACTCTTGGTTCCAAATTTACAATATATAAAACTTGTTTACCTACTAAACTTTTTAGGTCAGGATAATACTCTTTTATTCCTGAAATAATTTGTCTAAGTTTTTTTTCTCCCTTATCATTTACTTCATTAAAATCAATTTGGCATTTCAAAAGCTTATCTGTTTCTAAAACATCCTCAATTTCTACTATTGTGCCAATCCTAATGTCCATTTTTTTAAATTGTTCATAAGTTATATAATCCATATTTCAAAAATTTAATTGTTAATTTTGTCTAAATATCTTTGTAAAATTAGTGTTGCGGCCGATGAATCATCTTTGACCTTTTTGTCATTTTTTATTTTCTTGGCATTAAAAGTATTTTTTAATTTAAAAACACTTGAATGACTACTTGTTAAAAATTCTTTTTGAAAATTAACGGGTAAATTAATTTCTTTTTCTAATTTAGTCTTAAATTTAATAATATCATTCATTATTTGATTTGGTTCATTTGCGAAATTATTAGATTCACCTAAGATGATTGCTGTTATTTGTTGGTCCTGACAAATATTTTTAATATTCTTTAATAAAAGTGTGTTGTTTACTAAAACAATAAGCGGAAAAGCCATTCTTCCCTCAGAGTCAGAACTGGCAAGACCAACTCTTTTTGTTCCATAATCGATACCAAGATATTTCATCCCGTTAGAAGTAGGTCGCGATCAACTTGTCAGTTTTTCTTAAGCTACTTAATTTTTTTAATGTTTATAAATTAATTTATCTCCTGTTGTATAGTCGCGATCGCGACTTCTAACGGGATTCACTTTTAAATTTTAGCACAATTGCGACAAAAAATCTTATTTGCTATTATGTTCTCATGGGAATGGAAATTTTAACTAAAGACAATCTATGGATTATTATATTAACAATATTTTGGGTTTTTCCTTGGAAGGGTTATGCACTTTGGACGGCTTCTAAGCTAAATCAAAAAAGATGGTTTATTGCTCTTTTAGTTTTAAACACTTTGGCTATATTAGATATTTTTTATGTTTTTTTTGTGGCAAAAAAAAGCTTTGACGATATAAAAAAATCTCTAAAATCAAAATTATAAAATAAATTATGCCATTTATTTTGACTTGATAAATATAATTAAATCAAGTATTGTGATAACTGCATTTCGGGGAGGCGTGGCTGAGCGGTTGAAGGCAACAGTCTTGAAAACTGTCATATCCGAAAGGGTATCGTGAGTTCGAATCTCACCGCCTCCGC
>CAYSSZ010000037.1:0-4200 GCA_964434095.1 uncultured Candidatus Saccharibacteria bacterium
ATACTCGCGCATATCTCTCGCATTTGTTTCGTGCTAAAGAAATGCTCGGAGCGACTTTGGCTACAATCCACAATGTTTATTTTATAAACAAACTTGTTTCCGACATGCGTCAGGCGATTTTGGATGAAAATTTTCAAGAATTTAAGAAAGAATTTTTATCTAAATATTTAAAGTAATATTTTACCTAAAATAACCTATGGTAAAAAATAGGTAAATGTAAATTTTGACAAAAATTTTTTAAAATGATAGTTTCAAAAAGAAATAAATAGTTTATTAAGATTTCTTAAGATAAAAGGCTCATCATTTAGTCTTTCTTGGTGGGAGGTAAGAAGGATCCTTAATTGGTAGTATTTCTCTCATAAAACAAAGAAAATGAATTTTTTCATGAGTCTGGATAAAACTAGCTCGGCCTATGGTGAGATTAGGGGGTGTTTCTTAGTTGAAACATCCCCGCTTTTTTTATTTTATAAAATAAGTTAATGTTATAAGATATGGATATTTTTAAATTAAAAAGTTCATACGAACCTGCTGGAAGTCAACCGGAAGCTATAAAAAAACTTCTTGAAGGTCTTGAAAATGGATATAAAAAACAAACATTACTTGGGGCAACAGGGACAGGTAAGACATTTACCATGGCCAATGTAATTGCTAAATGGAATAAACCAGCATTAATTATTGCTCACAATAAAACATTGGCAGCACAACTTGCCCAAGAATTTCGGGGGTTTTTCCCTGACGCGGCTGTGCATTATTTTGTTTCTTATTATGATTACTATCAGCCTGAAGCTTATATGCCGATAACTGATACTTATATTGAAAAAGATGCACAAATAAATAAAGAAATTGATCGTTTGCGCCATGCTACGACTCAGGCTCTCTTAACTCGTAAGGATGTAATTATTATTGCTTCGGTTTCATGTATCTATGGATTAGGTAGCCCAGAAGAATATGAAAAAGTAAATTTGAAATTAGTTGAAGGAATGAAAATTTCAAGAAATGATTTAATGAAAAAGTTGATTGAAATTCATTTTGAAAGAACAAATGCTGATATTTCTCCAGGACAGTTTCGCTCTATTGGCCCAAAAGTAGAAGTTATGCCTGTGTCTGAAAATTTTGTTTATCAAATAGAGTTTGAAGGGGGGATAATTTCTCATATAGCCAAAGTTGATCCTGTTTCATCAAAAATTATTTCTGGAAAAGAAAATGTTTTTCTTTTTCCGGCTAAACATTTTATTACTGAAAAAAATCAACTTGAAAAAGCAATAAAAAAAATTAAGGCTGAGATGCAATCCCAATTAAAAAAATTTGAGAAAGAGGGCAAATTACTAGAAGCAGAGCGAATCAAAAGAAGGACTACTTATGATCTAGCAATGATACGAGAGATTGGATATTGTAATGGCATTGAAAATTATTCAAGACATTTGTCAGGCAAGAAAGAAGGTGAACCCCCCGAAACATTATTGTCATATTTCGGGAAAGATTTTTTAACGATTATCGATGAATCTCACGTTACCTTACCACAGCTTCAAGGTATGTATGCTGGCGATGCTTCAAGAAAAAATACTTTAGTTGAATTTGGTTTTCGATTACCTTCGGCCCGTGACAATCGACCTCTTAAATATGATGAATTTGAAGAAAGAATTGGACAAGTTATTTATACCTCAGCTACTCCAGCTCTATATGAGAAAAAGGAAAGTAATCAAATCGTCGAGCAAATAATTCGCCCAACGGGCCTTATAGACCCTGAAGTAGCCGTAAGACCTGTTTCGGTGAAGAAAGCTTCGGATTTATCGAAAAAAAATCGCTTATCCCTATCCCTCGCTTCGCTCCCTCGGCCGTCCCGGCACGGGCTAGGCGGGGCGCGCGCCCACACCTACGATTTTTTTTCGAAAAATACCTCTGCTTTAGATTATAAAGGTCAAGTTCAAGATTTTATTGTTGAAGCAAGACAGACTGTTAAAAAAGGTTATCGAGTATTAGCTACTACCTTAACAAAGAAAATGGCTGAAGATCTATCCGTATATTTAAAAGAGCAGGGATTGAAGGCTGAATATTTACATAGTGAAATAAAAACAATTGAGCGTATTCAAATACTCTCGTCTTTTCGTCGAGGTGATTTTGATGTTTTAGTTGGGGTTAATCTTTTGCGTGAAGGACTTGATTTACCGGAAGTAGCTTTAATCGGAATATTAGATGCTGATAAAGAAGGTTTCTTGCGTTCAGAAACTTCTTTAATTCAAATTATTGGTCGGGCGGCAAGAAATGCTTTCGGAAAAGTAATTTTATATGCAGACATTATGACGAAATCACTTGAAAAAGCAATCAATGAAACAAATCGTCGTCGAGCTATTCAATTGGATTATAATAAGAAACACGATATTACCCCGCAAACAATTATTAAGAAAATAAAAGATATTACTGAAGATCTTGAGGACAAGCATGAAAAAGCCGTTGGAGTAGAACTTCATCTTGATTTAGAAATATTTAAAAAATCATTTAGTCGAGAAAGAAATAAAAAGGGTAAAACTGAAAGAGAAGAACTTAAGCATTCATTACTATCTGACCAAGAAATAAATTATTTGATATACGAAAAGATAATAAAGATAAAAGAAAAAGAAATGAATAAAGCTGTTAAAGAGCTAGATTTTGAGACAGCTGCTATTCTTAGAGATGAAATAATAGTTCTTAAATCTAAAATAGAAGTAAAAGAATAAAACTAATAAATATCCATACCGGGTATGGATATTTATTGGAGTTTTGAAATAATATAAAAGTAGTATAATTAATTTATGAGGAAAAGAAATAATATAAAAATCAAGATACTATTATTAATAGTTTTAGCTTTAATTTTATTGGCTACTATCTTTTTACCGAAGAATAAAGAAAAGGATATCAACAATGAAGAAGTTCAGGTAGTGCAAAAAGAAGATGAAAGATTAATTATTCCTGAATCTTACCAAGTAAAAACATTAAATAAAAAGGATGATTATTTAACATTTGATGTAAAATATCCAGTATTTAAATATGTTGATGATCAATTTAATCAGAAAATTGTGAATCTTTTAGAAATTGAAATTGAAAATCAAAAAAAATACGCCGAAGAGAACTGGCTGATACGTTATGAGACTCAATTGCCTGGTGATGGTATTTCAAAAATTCCAAAAGATAACGATAAGTGGCCTTTTTATTCTGACTTTACTATTGTTCAAAGTAATGAATCATTCATTAGTTTTGTTCTGACTTATGGTGGTTTTACTGGCGGAGCTCATGGTTATGAAAATAAAATCTCATTTAATTATGATTTAAAAAACAATAAAGAAATAAAACTAAAAGATATTTTTAGTGATAAGTTTGATTATTTAAAATATTTATCTGATGAATCACGAAAAGAATTAAAAAAGCAGTTTGCTGTACTAAGCGAAGAAGATAAAGCAAATTCTTCCCCAGAAGCAGTGCAAGAATATATTGATAATATGATTTCAATGATTGAAGAAGGTACTCTACAAGAAGAAGATAACTTTGATATTTTTACTTTTACTCAAAATAAAATAAAAATTTATTTTGCTCAATATCAAGTTGGGCCATATGTTATCGGTATGCCTGAAGTTGAATTTGATAGAAAATAAAAAAAATCGTTGTGGAGTAAACTCCACAACGACAATGTCCCTTTAATAATCCCAACGAAGGGAAGTAGCCCGAGCAAGACTCGAACTTACAACCTTAGGCTTAAGAACCTACGCTCTAGCCAGTTTGAGCTATCGGGCTAATTTAATTATAAATAATAAAGAATTATGCGTCGCCACGGTTGGATTCGAACCAACGATCTTTTGCCCCCGAGGCAAGTGTGTTAACCAACTCCACCACGTGGCTTGATTACAGAACGCTTAAATTAAAATACATACTATACTTTTTTAATCTTTTGTCAAGAACTACAGTTTATGCTATTATCTGGATAGTCGAATAAAGATAGACCCCCTATAGAGTATTATGGTGGTCTTTTGTTGCCCTTATCTGATAAAATGGCCCAAAAAGAAACTGAAAATAAAATAATAATAAAAGGAGCACGAACTCATAATTTGAAGAATATTAATTTAGAAATTCCAAGAAATAAAATGGTAGTTATTACTGGAATGTCAGGAAGTGGAAAATCTTCACTTGCTTTCGATACAATTTTTGCTGAAGGACAGAGGAGATATGTAG
>CAYSSZ010000038.1:0-4120 GCA_964434095.1 uncultured Candidatus Saccharibacteria bacterium
CCTTTCGTAAATATTTCTTCGGCCTTTTTAATTTGTTCCTCAATGTCTTTATAAACCTCAATATAAGCATTAATATTAGTATTTTTTTCCTCAATTTTTTTTAAAAATTCATCAACTAATTCTCGAACAGTAAAATCACCATTTATAAAATGTTCATGGGTTTTTTTTATTGTTAAATTTTGTAGATCTATTTGCATGACTGATTTATAAGGAGTAAAACGACTATATAAATCGTCATCCGCCTTAAATTTATATATTAAATAAAATTATATTTAAATGTTAAATACTTATATAAATTTATTATTATCATACCGATTATTCAATAAATTTAATGGCGGATTATGAAAAATATATTTCGCTTCGCTTCATTATTTTTCTATAATACTTGCTTAACTTTCAAATACCCATTTTCAGTATCAGGCATTTGTTCAATAATTTTTTCAGCATACTCCCCTTTTTGATTCGTCACTTCATCTTGTCGGACAATATTATATAAACGATTATTATTTCCTTCTTCGTTTAGCTCAATTTTCTTATTTTTTACTGCTTCTTGGACTTGTCCAACATAAGATAAAATGACATCAAAATCTCGCGCCAATCCTTCGGCCTCTTTTTCTTTAATATCTATTCTCGCCATTTCGGCTAATTTTTTGATTTCTTCAATCTCCATTGTTACAGAATACCATAATTTAAGACTTTTTAGAATAATTTTAATTTTACTCACTGTAACCCATGAGTTACAGTTAGTAAAGAACAATATTTGTATTATTAATTTTAAATTAGTTGAGTAAGCAAAGACTTTAGAGCATTTTTTGAAATTCTGGTTCGGAGATTATTTCCACTCCAATTTTTTGTGCTTCTTTTAGTTTACTTCCGGCCTCTTCCCCTGCCAAAACATAATTAGTTTTTGAAGAAACAGAACCTGAGACTTTTCCGCCATTTTCTATTATTTTTTTCTTTGCTTCTTCTCGCGACATTGTGTGAAGTGTACCTGTCAAAACAAAAATCTTACCATCTAGTTTTTTGCTTTTTGTTTTTTGCTGATAGGGGGAAACTCCATTATTTAAGAGCTTCTTGATAAAATTTTGATTATTTTTATCTCGGAAAAAATTATAAATACTACCTGACACTGCTGGCCCAATATTTTCAATATTATTTATTTCTTCCAGACTAGCTTTTTCTAATTTTTCTAATGTTTCAAAGTGGTCAGCTAAATCACGAGCTGTTTGTTCACCAACATGTATTATTCCAAGTGCATAAATAAATCGCCAAAGTGGGATTTTTTTATGGGCTTCGATTGAAGAAATAATATTTTCTGCCGATTTTTGACCAAAACGCTCTAACCCCGCTAGGTCTGCATGCTCTAATGTAAATAAGTCTGCCGAATCACTTATTAAACCTTCTTCCTTTAACCGAGTTAATATTTTAGGACCGATTTCGTAAATTTCTAAAGCATTAACAAAATGTTGCATGCTTCTTTCATTTCTCGCTGGACAATTCTTGTTGGAACAGTAATATGCTACCGAAATCGTCGGGATCCTCAAGGACTTACCTCTCTCCCTTCCCGAAGTTGCTACATCGTTGCAGGCGGGCACTTCGTTTCGCGAGGAAAAACCTTTTTTATCTGAGTTATTATTTTGGGCTGTCGAAGAGTTGTTTTGAGAAAAGCCTTGCGCAGGCCGACTGGGCCGAGCAGAGAAATTTCCTTGCAAGGAAATATTCGTGCTTTTCGAGAAATTACTCGAGACAGCCCTTCTTTCTACGTTTGAATTACATACTGGACATTTTTCCGGCATTTTAAATTTTTTTTCTTGGCCTGTTCGCATGTTTTTTAAAACCTCAACAACTTCGGGAATAACATCTCCTGCTTTTTGGATAACAATCGTATCGCTAATTCTAATATCAAGTCGTTCGATTTGATCAATATTATGCAATGTAGCCTTGCTAATTGTTGAGCCTGCCACAAGTGTCGGGTTAAAATGAGCAAGTGGTGTTAATACTCCAGTTCGTCCCACATTTACAGAAATATCTGTGACTATACTTGTTCGACGCATCGCAGGATATTTATATGCCACCATATATCGTGGAGCTTTACCAACTACCCCCAACTTTTCCTGTAAATTTAAATCGTCAAGAGAAATGACAATACCGTCTGAACCATAAGGTAGATTATCTCGCACTTTGCCGACTTCTTCTATAAAGGGAATAATTTCATCTAAATTATCTGCTTTTTTTTCATAAGGAGCCAAAACAAAACCGAGTTCTTTTAATAATTTATGTTTTTCAGAATGATTTTGAATAGAAAAATTTTTATTATCAGTGGGAGATAAAATTAAGTCCCAGGCAAAAAAATCAAGATGTCTGTCTTTAACAATTTTCGGGTCAAGTTGACGCAGGCTACCGGCAGCAGCGTTTCTAGTATTTGCAAAAATCACCTTATTCTCTTTCTCCTGAATTTTATTTAACTCTTGCCAAATCTTTCGTGACATAACAACTTCACCTCTTATTTCAATTTCCGGAGGGAATGGACTTTTTAAATACAGAGGCACAGTTTCAATCATTTTAATATTTTCAGTAATATCTTCACCAATAAAACCATCACCCCTTGTCGCCCCTCTAACTAATTTCCCCTTTTTATAAATCAATGATGCAGATAGGCCATCAAGTTTAAGTTCAGCAAAATAGGAAACTAAGGCAGTCGGACTTCCTATATTTTTTAATATTCTTTTTTGCCAATCTTTTAATTCGTCGTAAGAAAATGCATCATTTAATGAAAGCATTCTGCTGTCGTGTTTTACTTTTTTAAAAAAAGGCAAGGGTTCGCCAGCTACTCTATTTACAGCACTGTTTGGGTCAGCTAGTTTAGGATATTTTTTTTCAAGTTCATTAAGCTCAATAGTAAGTGATTCATAAATATCATCAGTTATATTAGGATCATTTTTTGTATGATACAAAAAGCGAAGGCGAGAAATTTCCGCACGAAGTTTTTCTATTCGGCTTTTTATTTGTAGTATAGACATTTAATTTAAGGAGTAAGAGAATAATATACTTCAATCTCACGCTGAACTGTTCTTAATAGTTTTTTATTACAAATATTATATCCCCTAGCTCTTATGTGAACCTCGTCAGGAATTGAATCTCTATCAACATTAAATTCATAGCAGGGAGTATTTTCATTATAAGTCGGATGTGTTAATTCATAATTATCTTCGGTAGTATCAACACCTTCTTCAACATCAAGAGTAAAATGATTACCAGCACCAACATAACTACGTCCACATGACCATGTATTATTATCATAATTGTCCCCTTTCATAAAGTGAGCGTATAAAGCACATTCAATAGCTGTATCGGCCATATAAAATGCCTGTTGAGAATCTTTAACTAATGATGATAGTATTAATTGCTTGTAAGTTAAGTTTGATATACCAGCGACAATAACAGAAATAATACTAGTAATAACAACTGCAAATAAAATAGCATACCCCTTTTGTTTTCCTAAAATATTTTTAATTTTTTTTGTAGAAATTTTATTTTTCATATCCACGAATTATGACAACCATCTTAGTAAGGAAAATCGAAGTGTTTTAGTCCGAGGTAAATTACCATTCATCCAATCAACTTTAACTTCAACCCATATCTCATCATTTTGGTCTATTCCAATAGTCGATACGGCATAACCTACTATTATTTTTCTTTGAAAATTAGTGATTGTTCCTGCTGTATCATATGAATAGAAGTAATTTCCACTTGAAGGTTCCGGGTTTGGGTTAAAATGAAAATATTCACAATCATCATCTGATGCACATTGGGAAACAAAATCGTCTTCAAAATCTTTCGTTGTATCGATTTTGCAACCTGGACTAGTAGTACATCGTTTATTACTATATTTACCAATAAAACTTTCCCATCCAGTTACTGAATTTGCAGGTGTTCTTAGGATTTCTGTATCTCTATGATTTCTAATATAGTCAGCGGCTTCTTGTAATAGATATGTTGCTATCATTTCATTTTTTGCATATCTAAAATTATATAAACTTGTCGCAATGACACCAAGAAGAGCTGTCGTTATCATGCCTATGATAAAAACCGCAACCATTGTTTCAATCAAGGTGAATCC
>CAYSSZ010000039.1:0-2402 GCA_964434095.1 uncultured Candidatus Saccharibacteria bacterium
ATAATAAAACGACTTAAATGTTAAAAAGAAACTATCCTAAGTATATTATGCTCTCCTTATTTGTCTAATTAATAAAGTGGATAAAATGTTAATAATTTATTTAAAAAACACTTTAAAAATAAGCCAAAATGGGAACGAACATTCTGGGCTATATTATACCCCTTTTTCAAAAAAACACAAGTTTTTTAATAAGTCAATTTTTAAAAAACATCCCCCTTTTATTTTCCATATCTTATATCTCTTATTTTTCTTTACCAACTTTCTGCTATAGCACAAAGCTGGTAAAGTGCTAATAATAAATTTATCAGTAAATTAATTAGCGTATTTATTTGTGAATTTATTAGTTTTATTTATTATCGATTTTATCAGTGTTTTTATTGGAGTTTTCTTTCATTTATTTATTAGTTTATTTATTTAGTGAATAAATTTATGATATTAATTTTTATTATATCCTTTTTCAAGTTTGAATGTTTTTAGATTTTCTCTTAGATTTATTTCTTTTAAATAATTCAAAAATTGTTCCGGTAAAGGCGATGGCCCAACCCACACACTTTTTTGAATCATGATGAAATGAAATTTTTTTAAATGAAAACGAAACCACTCACGTTCCCTTTTCCTTTGTTCTTCTATATCATAAACTATTAGTAAATTTTTGGGTGAATTTTCTTCTTTGTCTGTGTCAAATTTTTTTAATATATTCTTTTGTTTTTCTAAAAAAACTCTACCCTTATTAGTTATATAATATTCTCCGATATGACCTTGCTTAATGTATTCTTTTTGCTTAAGAATGTTACATCGATTGGCTAAAGTTTGATATTTATAAAATTTAAAATCTGGTAAACCAAATAAACCAACTCTAACTCCCTTGTAATTATGAGTTTTACTTGGTTTACTCAAATATTCAAGAATTGCTAATTCAGCACTCATATTTAAATTTAAATTATATTATTTTACCAGCTTTTTGCTATAGCATTAAGTTGGTAAAGATAATGACGGAAAAATTTACCTATTTCTACTTAGAGCGAGATTAATTAGGTGGTGAATAAATTCGGGTAATGATGAGCCGACAGCCTCTAATGCTTTCGGAACTAATGACTGGTCAGTTAGTCCTGGCAAAGTATTTACCTCAAGTGCATATATTCCACTTCTAGGATTAAAAATAAAATCACTTCTCGAATAGTGATCGAGATTTAAGCCTGTATGAATCAAGGCAGATAAATGTCTTAACTGCTCTTTTTCAGATGATGAAAAATTACCCGGACAAATTTCTTTTGATACTCCGCTATATTTAGCTTCATAATCAAAAAATGGATTTGATTTAGGAATACGAATTTCAATAGGTGGTAAAGTATAAACTCTTTGTCCACGAAAATTATCAATTACTCCTACAGTAGCTTCTTTGCCTTGAATAAACTCTTCAACAATAATACTCACATTCTCATCAACTAGTTGACTGAAAGCTAGAACTAATTCAGGAAAAGTTTTGCATATTTTTATGCCTACCGACGAACCCCCAGATACAGGTTTAACAATCCATGGTGGCGATATTTTATTCCAGACTTCTTTAGCCTTTCTCATCGCATATTTATCGCGCTCTCCATCTAGATCCTCCAAATAAGCCGGAAAAAGCATGTGCTTCGGTGTTTTTATACCCAGAGAAATAAATCTTTCTTTGGCCAAAGCTTTGTTATATCCCAGGGCTGAAGCAAATGGTCCACTACCGGTATAAGGTATTTTCCAAAGTTCTAGAAGTTGTTGAAGTTTACCATCTTCTCCATAATCTCCATGCAAGGCATTAAAAATGACATCAACAGAATTATAAACTTTTTCAAGACTAGTCGGCATACCATTTAAATGCCAATAACCTTGGCGATCAATTAAAATATCATGGGCCTTATATCTATGGCCCAATTGCTCTCCACGCAAGTGCTGTAATACATTACCGCCAGTATTAAGCGATACTTCGTATTCCGAACTTGGTCCACCACGAATAACTCCAACTCTAATCATCCCGTTTAGAAGTAGATCGCGATCAATCTTAAGATTTATCTAGATCCACTTATTTTATTTAAATAATAATAAATTATTTGTACCCCGTTATTTAGTCGCGATCGCGACTTCTAACGGGATCATTCAACTATTATACCAAATAATCTAACATTAAAAAATACATTTTCTGTTCTAAAAAAAATACATTGATAAAAATTACTCGCTTATCCCTCTCCGCTCGTTATCGTTCGCTTCGGCGCGCCCCTGCCTGCGGCAGGCAGGCACACCTACTCATAATTTTTTATATATGTGTTTACCTTATGAAATGAATTTTTTATTTCTTCTATTTTTATGAAATGTTATAGCAAAACGATGAGCTTCATTATTAGCTAAAAGAATTTCTTTTTTATATT
>CAYSSZ010000039.1:2502-3895 GCA_964434095.1 uncultured Candidatus Saccharibacteria bacterium
AATCATTTCTTTCTTTAAATTTGAAATTATCCTCTTTTTCTTTCCTTGAAAAAATAAAATAAGATTCTTAATATTATTTTTGTAAATATTCAGTGCAGTCGAAAAGTGCTTTTGGAAATGGTCTGGCCCCGGCTCCCGTCCCCCTCGTCCGAGGACCTTTTCAAAAGCACTTTTCGACGTAACATCTATTGCGGGCACAAGCCCAAGTTGTTTGTAAAATTCAAGATTATTTTTTTTGCTTGATTGTTCATCAAGATAAGGAAAAAGTCGACGAATAATTCTCATCGCCTCTTTAAGTTGTAAACCATTCGGGAAAGGGCCAAAAACAGCGGAGAAAAAAAGATTTTTCGAATGGTCTGGCACCGTTTTCGTTCTCCTCGTCCGAGGATCTGAGAAAAACTTTTTTTCTCCGTTGTCTAATATATTTCTCCCCCTAACAATTAACACCTTAGGAATTTTTTCATTTGTCACACAAACATAATTAAAACTTTTATTATCTTTTTCTTTAGTATTATATTTCGGCTGATATTTCTTTATTAAATTTGCTTCTAATATAAGTGCTTCCAAAACGCTATCAGTTTCTTGCCATTTAATTTCTGTCGCTAAAGCCACCATATCTAAAATCATTGGCCCCCGAGAATCAAGTAACCTACCTGTTCCAATTGTTGTCGATGGAAAATAACTCCGAACTCGATCTCGAAGTGAAGTTGCTTTACCAATATATAAAATTTCAGATTTTTTTAAAAAGAAATATACTCCTGGACTATCAGGCATTTTTAATTTTTTAACACTTTCTATTTTCATATAATTTAATACAAAATTATAATCGTTATATATTTTTAGGTTAGATTTCCCTATTTTTTCAATACACGTTTTAAATATTTCCCCGTATATGAGTTTTTATTACCTGCAACTTCTTCTGGGGTCCCTTTAGCAATTATTTTGCCGCCACCCTCTCCCCCATCAGGACCAAAATCTATTATATAATCAGCAGATTTAATTATATCCATATTGTGTTCTATCAAAATAACAGTATTACCCTTTAGAACAAGCTTATTTAATACTTCAAGCAAATTTTTAACATCATCATAGTGAAGTCCAACAGTCGGTTCATCTAAAAGATAAATAGTTTTTTCTAAATTTGGTCGATAAAGTTCTGAGGAAATTTTTACCCTTTGAGCTTCGCCTCCTGATAGAGTTGTGGCTGATTGCCCAAGCTTCAAATATCCCAAGCCAACATCGCTCAATGTTTTTAGACGATCATTTATATTTGGAATATCTTCAAAAAAAGCAAGGGCTTCCTCTACTGTCATTTCCAAAACTTCATGAATATTTTTACTTGTTTTATTTTTCTGATGTTTTCCATATTTTACCGATAATGTTTCTTTATCAA
>CAYSSZ010000040.1:0-3727 GCA_964434095.1 uncultured Candidatus Saccharibacteria bacterium
GGGTGCCTACTGGGATTCGAACCCAGACTGAGAGTTCCACAAACTCTAGTGCTAACCATTACACTATAGGCACCATAATACTAAACTTAATATTTAGTTTATCCTTTATATCAAAAAAACGTTGATTAATCTAGTCTAATGTATTTTGTCCTTCTTCGGTAACACTGGGACTTGGATTAATATTAGGCTCTCTTATTAATTCAGAAAAATTAATTATTTTATCTGGCATTTTTACTTGATTTAATACCCCAAAATCATAATAGGTTGTTTGCCAATCAAACTCAGCAAAACTACCCTGGGGATAAATATCTCCTTCTTTATCTAATTCAGTCATTGGGATATTAAAAACTATTCTGAATTTAAAAAGATTTCTATTTTTTTGATCAAGCCACACTTCAAATGAATCAACGGTAATAAGCATTGCTGTCTCTTTCATTCTAATTTCAGCTTGAGAGTTGATGGCAAAAAGACTAGCTAATTCAGAAAAGAACTTCTCGGTTGATTTTTGATCGTTTACAATATTATATTTATATGTATCTATTCCTAAAATTCTTTCAGCCTTTTCTCCTTCAGCTAAAAGAGAGCTTATATATTCTTCATAAGATCCAACAATTGTCCGATTAAGATTAGCTGACAGACTTTCAGTCAACAGCTTGTGAATATTTATACTTTTGGCTGATTCCTGAAATTCGCTGGTAATAATTTCTTTTACTTTTATATATTCATTTTCTTTTATTGCAACAAACCCTTCTCCTGGTTTTTTTTCTGTAACAAATTGATTAAGATCAGATAAAGGAATAAATAAAATGGAGCCATTACTTTTCAAATTTGTAACAAAATTACCCATAAATGAATTACTTTGAATAGTAAAAAGTCCATTTGCCGATTGAGTAGATAAACCTTTTTGATCCGTTTCACTTTTTATTTGGATAGAAGTAGTATTTTTATCATCTGACAAATTATTATTTGAAATTCCTGAGGAGTTTATTTTAGCTGGTGCCGTAATCACGATTTTTGTTTCAGTTTTATATGACAAAAGTGAAGATAAAAGGCTTGGACTATTAGCTAATAGATCTTTCTGGTTATTCATCATTAAACTTTCTAATGTCTTCAAGTTTAGACTACTTAATTTAGGTAAATTAATATAATTATTTTTTTGCGCTAAATAAACACCTATACCTAAACAAATAATTATCAATATTAAAATGATCTGTTTTGAAAATATTATATTAAAAAATTTCCTGGTATTACTTTTTTTTATATTAGTTGACGTATTTTTCCTCAAAAAGTCTCTCGGGAATGAAGCAAGCATAGCTTCTTCTTTTATTTTTTGGGTACTAATTTCCTCAGTAAAAAAACCGTCGGGATTTTCAGCTTTTTCAAAAATTCCTGACGTCTTTTCTTTTTGGGAAGCATTGGATTTAGGCCTGTAAAAACTATCTTTCGGAATTAAACTAGGAATTAACTCCTGATTGTCCGATTCAGTTGAATTTACTTGAGTGTTAATTGAGGGAATAGTTGGAGCATATAAAAAACTTGAATTGACTTTTGTTATGGGTTTAGAAAAAAATGGCCTAGCTTGGCTGGTTGAATTTTCAGTTAAATTATTAACGAAATTTTTATCTGAATCAGAAATAGATGAATTTAAATTTTCAGATTTTATTCCTTCTTGATCAGCTCGTATGGCTTCAGATAAACCTTCTTCAATATCAGACTCTTTCCAACCAACAGATTTAAGTTTTGAGACAAAAACATTTTTCGGTATTTTTTTGGTTATTTGTTTTTTTAAATAATTAATTAGTTCCGGAGTTATCATGTTTGTATTATATCATTGACCTTCAAAATTTATAAGCGTTAAAATAAAAATATGTGCACGGGAGAAGATTTGAACTTCCATGGGGTTGCCCCCGCTACCACCTCAAGGTAGTGCGTCTACCAGTTTCGCCACCCGTGCAAAATAATAACAAATGAAGTATATAAAATAGCTTGAATTTTATCAAACAAAAATCCCCTAGGGGGATTAATTGTTTTTTATTCTAATTCTTTGTTTTCAATATTTTCCTTATTCTCTTCAGTTTCCTTATTCCCATCGTATTCCCTTTCCTCCTTAGAAAGAGTTATACTTTTTAATCTTTTCTTTACTTCCTTAACAGCTTTTTCTCTAATGAAATAAAGTTTAGCTCGTCTTGTTTTTGATTTTTTTAAGATTTCAATTCGATCAACATTGGGTGAATAAAGAGGAAAAATACGCTCAACCCCAACCCCTTGTGATACTTTTCTAACAGTAAAAGTAGCTCCTGACTCTTTGCCGTGCTTTCTGGACAAAACTAACCCTTCAAAAGCCTGTAGTCTTGTTTTTCCTTTTTCTTGTATTTTACTCCAAACACAAACAGTATCACCTGCTTTGAAATCAAGCTTCTTTCTCTGTTCTTGATTAACTGGGGTAAATTCTTTTTTTGTAACTTCCATAGCGGACACTTTAGCATAAATAATTATTTTCAGCAAGAAAAAAGCCCCTTTGTTTAGGGGCGAAAATCATCCAAAGAAACTACCTGGCACAAAGATATGTTTATCAAACTTCGGCATAATTGGACCGATTTCTGTGCTTGTTTTTTCTTTGGTTTCTTTTTTTAAGGGGAAAAATTGAAAAATTCCCTCTTCGAACTTTGTTATCCATTCCATTAATTCAATATTTTAAAAGTTACAAAAAACAACGGATAAACCGTTTTTATTTATTAAATGAATGATAGCATTTTTACAAATAAAGTCAAGCAAGGTTTTCTTTGATAATTCTTTGAAAATCTTCAGGTAGAGGAGCTTCTACTTTTTTCAATGAACCATTTGGCGTTTTAAATGAAATTGAAAAAGAATGAAGAGCTAATCTTTTTATTCCAAGATTTTGTTCTTTTTTAGAGTAATAAAGTGGATCAGAGACTATTGGATGATTAATGTATCTCATATGGACTCTTATCTGATGAGTTCGTCCAGTTTTAGGATAGATTTCTAAATAAGAATACAAGTCATCTTTAGAATCTCTAAACTTCTTTAAAACAACATATTCTGTTACAGCTTCGCGCAGTGGTGGACGTGCTCCTCGACCGGCAGTCCAGAGCCTGATATCTTTTGGTGAACGTCCTATCGGCGCATTTATAAGCCCCCTTCTACTTGTTGCAAGTGAAGCCTTAATATCGGAAACATAACCATAAACAATGGCTCGATAAGTTTTTTCTACTAAATGAGCTTTGAATTGTTTTTTTAAGAAGTCAAAAGTTTTATTATTTTTTGCAATTATTAAAGCCCCAGAAGTATCTTTGTCTAAACGATGAACAATACCTGGGCGATAAATTTTGACTTTTTTCCCTTGATATTCTGTTTCAAGTGGTTCACCAACATTTTTAATTTTTGGATATTTTTCTAAAATCCAATCGACTAGAGTTTTATATTTATTTTTATTTAATAATGAAGTGCCCTCATTTATTATTGATTTTGCGTCTGGATGAACCGAAAGTCCTGACGGCTTATCAATAACAATGAGATCTTTGTCTTCATAAAGAATTTTTATATTCATGTGCCCTCGCGAGGAATCGAACCTCGAATAACGGCTTAGAAGTCCGCAGTTATATCCATTTAACTACGAGGGCATAATAATTTTAAATATCTATTCCGCAGTTATATCCCCGTCCGAACGGATGTTCATCCGGGCGGGCATTTAACTACGAGGGCATAA
>CAYSSZ010000041.1:0-3701 GCA_964434095.1 uncultured Candidatus Saccharibacteria bacterium
CATATATGTTAGAAAGTATTTTTATTTTATTTTTATCATTATTTTTAATTATAAAAAGTTCAACGGAAGCAACTAAATACTCAGCTCGCTTGGCTGAAAATTTTCATCTCTCAAGATATATTGTAGCCTTCATTATTGTGGCAATTATTTCAGTTTTCCCTGAAGCCATAATCTCTATCAATTCTGCCATTGAAGGAATACCATCTTTTGGATTGGGTACACTTTTTGGTTCAAATATTGCTGACCTTACCTTAGTATTTGCTATTATTGTTTTATTCTCTGGAAGAAGCTTAAGGATTGAGAGTAAATTTTTGAAGAATAATATCTTTTTTCCCTTCTTATTACTTATTCCAATTCTTCTTGGACTTAACGGTTATTACACCAGACCCGAAGGAATCGTCCTTATTTTAACCGGAGTGGTTTTCTATGCTTTATCTTTTCGAAATAGTCTTAGTGAATCAGGGGCTACTATTAATCAAATACCGAAATTAAGTACTTTAAAAAATTTTCTTATTCTTTTATTTTTTATTGGCCTCTTGATTGTTGGGGCTCATTTTACTGTAAGCTCAGCAACTGATTTAGCGGGATTTTTGGGTATTAGCCCTATTCTTATTGGTATGTTTATAACTGGACTGGGGACAGTCATTCCTGAGTTAGTCTATTCTATTCAATCTGTCAGAAAAAATCATGATTCTTTAGCTATCGGTGATATTTTGGGAACTGTTTTGGCAGATGCCACCGTTATTGTCGGTATTATGGCTGTGATTAAACCCTTCTATTTTCCTCAACGAATTATCTATATTGCCGGAACCTTTATGGTAATAAGCTCTTTCTTACTTTTTTATTTTATGCATACAGACAAAAAACTTTCTCGTAAGGAATCATATGTACTTATTATATTTTGGGTACTTTTTATAACACTAGAATTAATACTAAATCTTTAAGATATTTTTTCTTTATCTAGTTTAGATAATTTAATTTTTGATTCAATTTTCTTTTTCTTCATTTCAATTTGTAATTCCGCTCCCTTAATTGTTACATAAACTGTATCGCCTTTTTTAACGCCTTTAGAAATTATAAAATAGGCTACTTGATTTAAAATTTTATTTTGAATCAAACGGTTAAGCGGTCTGGCTCCATAATGAGGGTCATATCCTTCTTTGGCTAAATAAGTTAGTGCCTCATCAGAAATCTCAAAATCAATAGATCTTGATAAGAGTCGACTGCGGATAATATTGATTTTTAAATCAACAATCTGTCTAATAATTTCTGGAGATAAAACATCAAAAATAATAATTTCATCTAGTCGATTTAGAAATTCTGGTCGAAAATGATCCTTAAGACTTTTTGATAATTTATCTTTTGTTAATTGATAGTCTTGTTTACTGTTATTATTAGTAAAACCAATTGACTCCATTTTTTCAATTAATTCAGAACCAATATTTGAAGTTAAGATAATTATTGTATTTTTAAAGTTTATTACCCTACCTTTGGCATCAGTTAATCTTCCTTCATCAAGAACTTGAAGTAAAATATTAAAAACTTCTGGATGAGCTTTTTCTATTTCATCAAAAAGAATAATTGAATATGGTCGGTGCTTAACTGATTCAGTGAGGTTGCCAGATTCATCATAACCAATATAACCAGGTGGTGAACCAATCAATTTTGAAACACTATGACGCTCCATATATTCACTCATATCAACTCGAATAAGAGCTTTGTCGTCATTAAACATAAACTCGGCTAAAGCTTTAGTTAATTCAGTTTTACCTACTCCTGTTGGACCTAAGAAAATAAATGATCCAATTGGTCGAGCAGGATCAGAAATACCAGCTCGGCTTCTTCGAACGACATCTGAAATTCTTTTAATCGCTTCCTCTTGGCCAAGTACTCTCTTTCGTAGTTCATCTTCCATGTGAACTAATTTTTTCATTTCTTCTTCTAACATTTTTGAGAGAGGTATCCCAGTCCATCGCGAAACAACTAAAGCAACATCTTCTGTAGTAATATCTTCTTTTAAAATACGCCGTGATTTTTGTAACTTTTTTAATCTAGTTAGTTTTGTTTCTAATTTCTTCTGCAAAGCCGGAATTTGGCCATAACGAATTTCTGCAGCCTTAGCTAAGTCTGCTTTCATTTCTGCTCCTTCTGCTTCTAATCTCTGTGTCTCAAGTTCCTTTTTTATAAGTCTAATTTCAGATACAGTTTCTTTTTCATTCTTCCATTTTAATTCAATTTCTTTTGTTTTTTCCTTTAAATTAGCTATTTCTTTTTCAATATTTTTAATTCTCAATTGTGCTTCTTTGTGGATTTCTGATTTAATTGAAGATCTGTTTAAGTCTTTAAGAAGAGCTTCCTTTTCAATTTCAAATCTCATTATTTTCCTGTCTGTATCTTCTAGAATTTGAGGTTTATTTTCAAGAGCTAAACGTAAAGATGAACAGGCTTCATCTATTAAATCTACAGCCTTATCAGGCAAGAATCTGTTTGTGATATATCTAGCACTTAAGTTGACAGCAGAAATAATAGCATCATCAGTTATTTGAACTCCATGGAAAAGTTCATACTTTTCTTTCAACCCCCTTAGAATAGCTATTGCATCGTCAATGCTTGGTTCATCAACATATATAGGTTGAAAACGCCTTGCCAGTGCAGGATCTTTCTCTATATGTTTTTGATATTCTTTTAAGGTTGTCGCACCTATAACATGTAATTCTCCTCTTGATAAAGCTGGCTTTAGCATATTGGATGCATCAAGCGACCCTTCGGCACTTCCCGCTCCAACAATTGTATGTAATTCATCAATGAATAAAATAATTTTTCCATCTGATTTTTCTATTTCTTTCATTATACCCCTCATTCTTTCTTCGAATTCTCCTCGATATTTTGTCCCTGAAAGCAAAAGCCCCAAATCTAAAGCAACAATTTCTTTTTCTTTTAGACTTTCCGGCACATCATTTTTAGCTATTCGAATAGCTAAAGCTTCAGCAATCGCTGTTTTACCTGTACCAGCTTCTCCAATTAAAACTGGATTATTTTTTGTCCGACGAGAGATAATTTGCATCATTCTCATTATTTCTGATTCACGTCCAATTACTGGATCAAGCTTATCTTGTCGTGCCAAATTAGTTAAATTTCTAGTATATTTTGTTAAAAGTTTCGGTTTTTTATTTGTATTATTTTCTCCTAAAGTTTTATCTTTGCGCAACTGTTCAATTACTTTTAAAACAACATTTTTTTCAACTTTAAATTTACTAAGAAGCTCTCTCACTTCACCTGGAGTTTCTAATAAAGATATAAATATATGTTCTGTCGAAACAAAATCATCCTTAAGTGTCGAAGCTACTTTCGAAGAATTTTCAATAGCTTGAGCCAAGTCTGGTGTTAAATAGATTTGATATGAAGGTGAAATAGTACTATTACCCTCTGGACTTTCAATCATTTCGATTATGTTATCCGTCAAAAGGGTTGTATCAATCTCCATTTTGTCCAAAATTGAAACAACCAAAGAGTCATCCTGGGTCAAAAGAGCAGTTAAAAGATGGAGTGAATTAACGTGATTCTGACCACGTTCAATTGCCATTTCATGGGCTTTCCTAATGGCTTCTTTAGCTTTAGTTGTAAAGTGATTAAATGGTGGCATAAAATTAGTGATTAGTGATTAGTGATTAGTGATTAGTGATTAGTGATTAGTGATTAGT
>CAYSSZ010000042.1:0-3490 GCA_964434095.1 uncultured Candidatus Saccharibacteria bacterium
ATCGATATTGGCAAAAAATACAAATTGCCAATAGACCAACTTGGGGCATTGGTTAGTGTAACCAATCTGGTTATTTCTGGAGAAATATATGCGAGCCAGTATCGAGGTAAACTTAAAGAAAAAATAAATATCGATGCTGAAACTTTTGAAAAAATAGTGGGTGATGTTAATGAAGAAGTGTTCAAAAAAATTCGTCAAAAAATGATTGAGGAAAAAATTGACGAAGGTTTTATTGACGACAAAGACATACCAATTCCACCCTATGCCTCACTGCCAATCATAAATCGATCTGTTTTTAATAAAAATAATATTCCTGAAAAAAAAGAAGAATTTGAAACACAAATAGCTCAACCAAAAGAACTAGAAAAAACCGATAATGTAGTGGAAAAAGAAACTATAAACACCAAAATAAATGCTGGGGTAGAAAGTGAAAATAAAGATATTGTTCAAGAAATATTAGGTAGTATGGAACACAAAGAAAATAGAGAA
Source organism: uncultured Candidatus Saccharibacteria bacterium (assembly GCA_964434095.1). GTDB lineage: Bacteria > Patescibacteriota > Minisyncoccia > Phycocordibacterales > UBA9973 > UBA8515. The sequence goes on from CAYSSZ010000042.1 coordinate 490, forward strand.
ACACCTGTTGTTATAAAACCAGTTTTCTCAGCGCCTCCTGAAGCCACCATACCAAGTGTTCTAACGGAGCCTGTTGTTACAGATAAAACAGCACCTGTTGTAGATAAACCTGAAATAATTTTAACTACTACTAAAAATACAATACCTGTAATATCTCCAGTCGAAATTCCTGAATCTACTCCAGAAACTTCAACAATAGAAGTCATAACTGAAAAAAAGATTATCCCTCAATTTATTAAACCTATTACAAATGATTCGACTCCTGTTTACGACACTATATCAAGCCCAGATATTAGCCAGAAAAATGAAGGAACACCCGTTTTGGAACCCGAAAAAACTATTGATAATGACAAAACAGAAATACCTATACCAAACATAAATACACCAAAGGTTGAAATACAAAACGAGATTATTCCATCTCCAGTCAGCCAAGTCGCTATTAATGATGCTTTAAAAAATGTAGATCTAGAAAACATAAAACAAGATGTAGTTACAAAAAATAATATTCTTGTTAATTCTGGAATTGAAATTCCGATCGCTAACCAAGAAATGCCAGATGTTGAAATAATTGATGAAGAAAACAATACATCTTCAACTGTTCAAAACACTGATATCCCTTCTTTAAATATTAAAGTATCATCAAACGGACAAAATCCAATTAATAATAACGTCTTTTCAAGTTCAGGAATTGAAATACCTATATCGAACCCAACCGTATCTTCGGTTGAAACAGAAAATAAAACACCGACAGTGATCCAACCTTCAACTAAGGAGGATCCTATTTTTAGCCAAAATAATAGTATTTATGCTGACTCTGGTGTTGAAATAATTCCTGATAACAAAAAAAGTTCTACAGATGATCCATACCGCGAAGTTTTTTAGCAAAATAGTATATAAAATTTATTATGCAGTTTAGAGTACCACAATTTATTGACGTGAAAGATAAGCTTTTTGGTCAACTAACATTTGTCCAGTTTATTTATTTAGCTGGCGGAGCAGCTACTATTTATTTGTTGTTTAAATTACTACCTACTTGGCTAGCAATTGTTCCGGCAATTATTATTGGTGTTTTGGTTGGACTTTTGGCTTTTTATAAAATAAACAATAAACCGTTTATTGATTATTTAAAAGCTGGGTCAAGTTATTTATTTTCTAATAAATTATATCTTTGGAAACAAAGACCTCCTAAACCAGATAGTTTGGACAAAAAAAATTCAGATTCATCAAGCCTTAACCAAATGACAACAATTGTGCCAATGGTTTCTGCCAGCAAACTAAAAGATTTATCATGGAGCTTAGATGTTGAGGAGAAAAAATAATTACAATTAATATGATATAATTATTCTTTATGGCAATAAGTGCAAAAAATTCCCAAGATTTTGTTCCAATAAAAGAAATCCGAAATGGTATAATTATCCTAAAGAACGGGGGACTCCGTTCTGTTCTAATTTGTTCCTCAATCAACTTATCTCTAAAATCCTCTGATGAACAAGCCGCGACAATTAATCAGTTTCAGTCATTTTTAAATGGATTAGATTTTCCTGTACAGATTTGCGTTCAATCAAGAAGATTAGATATTCGCCCATATTTATTAATGCTCGAAAACAGGGAAAAAGAGCTTGCTGAACCGTTATTGAAAATTCAAACAAGAGAATATATTGAATTTATTCGTAATTTTACCGATGAGGTAAATATTATGACCAAAACATTTTTTGTTGTTGTTCCTTATAGTACTCCTGCAATAAAAACTGGAACAAACTTACTGAATGATATTCTAGGCAAGAAAGATTCTTCGAGGCAAAAACAGAATGAGACCGCAGAGTTGGCAGATTTTGAAGAAAAAAGAAGCCAACTTGACCAAAGAGTAGGGGTTGTAATTGGAGAATTATCAAGAATAGGGATTCGTAGTTCACAACTTAAAACAGATGAAGTGGTTGAGCTTTTTTATAAAACATTTAATCCAGGAGATATTAGTCAGGGGATTAAATTAGAATAACAAATAATATTATATGGGAATTTTTTCTTCATTTTTTAATAAAACAGATCCACAAAAAAACACTTCGGTGATGCCTGTTTTACCAGCAGAAATTTATAAAGCGGCCACTCTTGAACTACAAGATATTATCGCTCCGTCCGCCTTACAAATAACACCAAAAAGTTTAAATTTGGGTGATAAAATCGCTCGGACATTTTTCATTGTTTCCTATCCTCGATATTTAGTTGATAATTGGTTTTCTCCAATAATCAACTTAGATAAAATATTTGATGTTTCAATTTTTGCTCACCCAATTGATACTGCTCAAATTTTAAGATCTTTTCAAAAAAAGGTGGCTGAAGTTCAAAGTCAGATATCAATTCGGGAGACAAAGGGGTTAGTCCGTGACCCAATGCTTGATACGGCTTATCATGACTTGGAAGAACTTCGTGACAATCTTATGCAAGCCCAAGAAAAAATGTTTGAAGTAGGGGTTTATATCACTATTTATGCAGACAACGAAAATGATTTATTCAAAATTGAAAATGAAATAAAGTCTCTTTTAGAATCAAAACTTATTTATTTGAAACCTGCTCTCTTCCAACAAGACGAAGGATTTAAAAGCGTCATCCCTGTCGGAGAAGACCTTCTGGCTGTTCATCAAAAATTAAACACTGAACCCTTATCAAGTATTTTTCCTTTTGTTTCTTTTGATTTAACTTCTGATCGAGGTATTCTCTATGGTATAAATCGACATAACTCAAGTTTAGTTATTTTCGATCGCTTTTCGTTGCCTAATTATAATTCAATAATTTTTGCTACGGCTGGGGCTGGTAAATCTTATGCGACAAAGTTAGAAATTTTAAGAACATTAATGTTTGATACTGAAGTTATTGTCATTGACCCAGAGCGTGAGTATGAGTATTTATCTGAAGCCGTCGGGGGGAGGTATTTCAATATTTCTTTATCGTCTGAACACCACATCAATCCTTTTGATTTACCAATACCAACAGCCGATGAAACAAG
>CAYSSZ010000043.1:0-3331 GCA_964434095.1 uncultured Candidatus Saccharibacteria bacterium
TAAAAGAATTATTGTTGTTTCTTTGTAATACTTCATAAATAATTCATGGTTTGATCCAATGAAGTATCCTAATATTGCCAATATACTGACCCATATAAATGAGCCTAATGTTGTATAAAATACAAAAATCCAAAAGTTCATCTTACAGAATCCGGCTGGGATAGATATGAGCTGTCTTATAACAGGGACTAGTCTTCCGATAAATGTTGCAGATTTAGAGTTTTTTAGAAAATAATGTTCTGCTTTTTCTAATTTATCTCTATTGATAAAAAAGAATTTGGCAAGTTTATGTTCAGATAATTTGTATACAATAGGTCTGCCTAAATAGTATCCGATCATATAATTGAAGACTGCTCCTATTAGACTTCCAATAGTTCCCATTAAGATTATTATGAAAATATTCATTTTGCCAAGACTAGCAAGGTATGCAGCTGGTGGAATGATAATTTCAGAAGGCATGGGGATGAAAGAGCTTTCAACTGCCATAAGTAGCATTAACCCAATATATCCAAGTCCTTCTGTTATTGATAATAAAAAATTAAAAAAGTTTATTAACATAAATTTAATTCTATATGTAGTTTAGATTTAAATCAATACAAGTACTATATTTATTATCTAAACTTAATGACTAATATATAGTATAATTTAATTATGATCATCAGAAAAATAATTATCGGAATATTTTTAATTATAATTCTAGCTCTATTTATGAAATTGATGAGAGGAAATATTTCGGATGAAAATAAACCCGACGATATTTAATGTTCAGTAATTTGCCTTAAATTAAATATATTATATAATCAAGAAAAATAAAAAAGGAGGTTATATGGGCTTATTGATGAATCATGCTGATTTTAGAATTAGCAAAATAAATGAAACTTTATTCTTCAAAGGTGGAAAAATTTTTGAGTATATTCCCAAGGGATGGAAATTAAAGGCTTATGAAGATACTATTCACTGCAATTGCGGTGAAAAGTCTTTTTATGGTCTTGTTCTTGAAGTTGATCATGAAAAAGGGATTTTTTATTTAAAAAAAACTGATTCACTTTAAATTGAATTAAAAAAAGCTTGCTACGGCAAGCTTTATTAGTATAAATATAAAATATTTAAGAAACTAACATAATTACAAAATTAAAAAAAAGATTTGACAAATATAGCAAAAATGTTAAAATAACAATAATTAAGTACAATCAAAAAAAATAAATAAAATGGGAAAAAATGTTATCGATTTTAGCGAAGTGCTAAATTTTACCAAAATTGGCGAGCTGGCTAATTTTCATAATAAAGTAACAAAAGTATTGGAAGAGCAAAAAGTTTTGTCCGACCCTTCATTATCGGGTATGTGGGAAAATATCTACAATCATTTTGACAAACAAGCAAAAAAAAATCATGGGGACCTGATTCTTCAATCTCAAAGAAGAATTCGTAAGATGTATGAGGACACACTTAGCACGATTCTCGTAATGACAGAAAACTTTGATTTTGCAGTTCAACAAAACCTCTCTCGTGGAAAAAATTCATGAATTTACTAAAGCTGGATATAATCCGGCTTTTATTTTACAAAAAACAGTAAATCTGTTAAATTTGTTATAAATATAAATCCTAAAATTGTAAACTATGAAGTTTTTTGAAAGTAGTAAGATTGATACACTAAGATCAATTAATGATCTAAAAAAATTGATTGACAATGCTTCTGTTGTTCTAATTGGGCATTATAAGCTCGATGAAGAAATGGTTCTATATTATCTTCATAATTTGTTAGACACATGTGGCAAAAAGCTAACAGATGAACAAGGTAATTTTAGTCCTGAATCTTATATAGAAGCAAGAAATTTGCTTCAAGGTACGAAAGATATCTTCTATGGCTTTATTGAAGAAAAAGGCGAAAAAGTGATAGTCTAATTACAAACCTGATCGCAAATGCGACAGGTTTTTTTATTGACAAAATTAGAGAAATATGCTATACTGGAGCGGTAATTAGCTCTTTGCAATATTTTTGGTTCGTTTGAATAGGTGATATTGTCGCTTGCTCAAACGAACTAAAAATTAATAAAATGAAAAAGATTATTATTATGGCCTTGATGCTGAGTTCAATTATCTACTTAGCCATGTGGATGACATGGCTGTTCTCGTTTGTCCTCTATATCGGAGGACCCGAGGGAGCAGAAATGGGAGATTTTCTCCCTTGGTGGTCCAAATTTAGTTTTGGCCATCCGGTTTTGTCTGTTTTTCTATTTTTGGGCAGTGTATTTGCCCTGTATTTTATTCCTAAAATTAAGGTAAAACATTAAAATTATAATCGGTCTTACATAAATGAAAGGCCGATTTTTTTATTTTCTTTGACTAATATTTTGATTTTGTTAGACTATTAATAAATAAAATTTTTGAAAATGAAGATTTTAAGAGAAATCATTAAAGGTTTGTTGTACTGCTTGGGATTAATGGAAATACTGTTTATTTATATTTTATTTAAACACATTAAACAAATTAATTTCTATGATTCTGAAGTGGTGATTGTGGTAACAATGATTGTCGTTGGGTTTTTATTGATTTACTTTCTAATAAAATATTTTAAAGAAATTGAAGAAGATCAAAAATTACCTAACGATGTTGGTAAAAGCTAGAACTATTATAGTTCTAGCTTTTTGTGTTATAATTTAACTTTAAATAATGGATAATTACGGGACATTATATATAGTAGCTACGCCGATCGGCAATTTAGAAGACATTACACTTCGAGCTATTCGAATACTTAAAGAGGTTGATTATATTTTGTGTGAGGATACACGGACGACAAAGACTTTACTCGATCGATATGAGATAAATACTAAAACAATGAGTTATCATTCACATAGTGATGATAATAAAGAAAAAATAATAATCAATTTATTGAAAGCAGGTAAAAATTTAGCTTTAGTTTCTGACGCTGGAACACCTTGTATTTCTGATCCTGGAGTTATGCTTATTTCCGATGTATATAAAGAATTTATGGGTGAAAGTAAGATTATTCCTATTCCTGGTCCAAGTGCTTTAATTACAGCCTTATCAGCAAGTGGAATAAGTGGAGCTGAGTTCCTCTTCTTAGGCTTTTTACCGCACAAAAAGGGCCGTGAGACACTTTTTAGGGAGATATCGGCATCAGATAGGGTTGTTGTCTTTTATGAGTCTCCTCATCGAATTTTGAAGACTTTAGCATCATTAGATAAGTATATTCCAAAATGTCAAATTACGATAGCTAGAGAGCTGACTAAACAATTTGAAGAATTTATCAAAGGAAGTCCTAGTGAAATATTGAAATTATTAAATGAGAAAACAGAGAAACAAAGAGGAG
>CAYSSZ010000044.1:0-3263 GCA_964434095.1 uncultured Candidatus Saccharibacteria bacterium
CAAATTCTTCCCTGCTTCGTAAATGACCTTATTTTCTGGAGCAATGGCCAGAGCTTCTTTGATATAGCCCTCTGCCTTGGTAAAATCATTTTTCAATAAATACCAATCTGACATCAATAAATAAGGTTGAATATTATTCGGGCTCAATTCAATTGATTTTTCTAAATATTGGCGAGATTTGTCCCATAATTCCTCGTTTAAGACATTAGACTGATCGTCCTTTGCCTCTTTATTTAAAACGTTGGTATACATGTGCAGGTTTAACAGTCGGCTCATTGTCAAATATGCTTCATTTAGATTTGGCTGTTTTTCTATGTCACTCTGAATGATTTTAACAGCAGATAAAATACCATCAAGAAATTGAGCACGGTTTTCTTCATTCACAGCAGAATAGTTTTCTTGATAGGAGTCCAAAAGATATTTGGCATAATAAGTACTATCCTCTACTCCGCCAAACAGAGAAATCTTCTGTATTTTTTCGGCTTCTTTTGTTACAGCTACCACATTTTTCGTTTTCCCGGCCGTCCGATTGAAAAAACTGGCTTCTCTCGTCGGCAAATAAAATAGAAAGATTATGGCCAAAACACCAAAAACAATCCCAACATAAGAAAGTATCCGACCCCACAGAGTTAATTTCCATTCAAAAATTTTGATATCCTTTGGCCAGAAACCTATAGCAAGACCAATAAGCAAGAAAAACATTAAGTAAATCACTATCGTGTCGAAAATGAAAAGATTTGAGACGAAATAACCCAATACTAGTGAGCCAAGAATAATTTTTACGACTGAAACTCTCTTCTCTTCCCCGTTTGATCTTCTCAAAAATGAAATTATGATAATACCGAGTAGTGCCAAATAGATTACAAGACCTAAAATTCCACCATCGGAAGCGTACTGCCAAAAGACATTGTGGGGATATGTAAATTTCTCAACAGCATTTTCGGCGCTATATATTTTCGGATTGAAATGAGTCTGAAAGTTGTAAATATAATTATTGAAACCATTTCCCATTATCGGGTCGGCCTTGAAACTTATCTTGGCTAGATCCCAAGCCAGAAAACGATTGTCCGATTTCTCGGCTACATAAACTTGATATACTTTCGACTGATCATTTCTCAACTGAAAGCCGATATAAAAAAGACCGCTCAAGAAAATGACCAGAAGCACAGCCCCAAATATTTTAAAAACTTTTTTGCCAGATAATAAAATAAGTGACAAAAATGTTGCGAATAAAATAGTTAAGAAAAGTCCTAGAATCGCTCCTTGCGCAATACCTGAAAGAATCATAGGGTTTGCCGTCGCTTCCCCAAAGTTTATCTTACCCAGAAATAAATTAGCATTGATAAAAAGCGGACTTAGAGTAATAAATGATGTAAATATTGCCATCAAAACCTTCTGCCAAACTTTTTTAAAATAAAAGATTAATCCGAGACCAAAAGCAATGTTAAACATTAAATATGCCCCGAGATAAGAATTATTGCCTAATGTCGAACCTTGCCTGTAAAGCGGATTGCCGGCATTGGAGAAATAATAAAAGAGCATAACTAAAACTGAAGTGGCAAGAGAAACAAAAAGAATTCTTGAAATAAATTTTTTATCTTGCCTCGCAAGTGTGCCAATGAAAATAGAAAATAGGCCAAGAAAATATATCGGTACTAGACTGACATAGTCTTTCCATCCCCAAAAAGAATTAATCGGATCGACCCCAAACAAAGAACTTATGGTCAAAACTAATAAGAAAACGGACAGAATAATAACAGGATAAGATATTTTTAATTTAAACTGATTAGTCTTAAGTATTGCAAAGAAAAAAAGAATTGCTTGAAGAGCCACAATTAAAATCAAAATAGTTATTTTTGAAGTATTAAAAGGATAAGACAGAATTTTATTAACATATAAAGGAATTGAGAAAACTGCAAAATATGACAAATACTCGATTGCTTTCCACTGCCAAACTACTTTTTCGACAGTTATCTTTTCTTTGTTTTTATGTTTATTTTTTTTCACTATACTTCCAAATATTTAATTATGACAAATTAATTAGATAATTATCTGTCGAAAAGAGATATTGATTTATAAAAATGTTTTTTAGAGATAAAATTGAATTTATTTCATAAAAAACTAGAGTTGCTTCTCTAAATATTTTTTCATCTACACTGCGATAAGATAAAGGAGCACAATTTTCTGATAAAAGAATTGCGTTACCCAACAAACGAGCTGTTCTTTTGTTTCCATCTTCAAATGGTTGAATATAAGAAAAGCCAGCCAATAATATTAAGGCCTTACTATATGGATCATCCATCTTTTTTATCAATAAAATGAGAGCTTCTAGAGCTTCTCTGATCTGATATTTATTATCAAGTGGTTTATATTTAGTGCCGATAATTCCAACTGGCTTATTTCGAAGGCCTCGAGATATTTCCAAATCTTTAATTATTAATTCATGAACTTTTTCGATAAATGAGATATCTGTTCCTTTTTCCCTTATGTAATTAATATTTTCTAAAATAAAATAAAAAGCTTTTTTATGGTTTAATATCATAACTGCTTCCTTTTCTGGATGCCCTTCGGCCGGTATTCCTTCTTTTATAAGTTTTTCTGTATCAAGTAACGTATAGGTATTACCTTCTATTTTTGAAGATTTCCAAGATAATTCAATCACAAAACGTTCTAATTCCTTTATTTGAATTATGTTATCAACTCCTTCAATTTTTTTTCTATATCTTGATGTAGCCTGATTTAAAGATTTAATTTCTTCTAAAGAAAAAATATCTTTGGGAAAATCATTAAATAAAGAAAAATTAAATGAATTTCTACCTTCTCTAATATCAGGTTCGGACAAATTGAACTTTTCTATATCAACGGGAGTGAGTAGTGATCCTTTTATAGTTTTTACATAAACAACCGAACGACCCTTCCCTATTCTTTCTAAATATCGATTATTAACTAAAATATCCAAATCACGTTTTATAGTGATTAAAGAAATTTTTTTATTACGACTAATTTGACGAAAAACACCAGAAGAAGAAATACTTTCTTCCTGTTTTATTATTTCTAATATTTTTGATTGTCTTTCATTTAAAGCACTCATTTTATCTATATTTTATTCGTATCATTATGATGTCTTAATCATATCATTATGATACGAATATAGCAAGGGTTTTTGACCAATAATTTCAAAGAATATAAATTCCAGATAGCATAATTTAGTAGAAATATTATGACTATTTTATAATCTGCGGAAGGCCTTGCCTTCCGCAGAT
>CAYSSZ010000045.1:0-2975 GCA_964434095.1 uncultured Candidatus Saccharibacteria bacterium
AATATTCTTCATAAAATTCAAGTGATTTAATGGCAACTTCTAGAGCAAATTTTGCTTGATGTTTTTTACCATGAGTTGTAAAAACTCTAACCTTAACATTATTTTTTGTATGATTTTCAAGATATTCAAATTCTCCGACGATGAAAGCTAAAAGGTATGTAGACATTTTTGGTGTAGATGAAAAAGAAACAATTTTATAACCAGCTTCATGTGGGGCTATTTTAATTGGTAACGTATTAGATATGGCAGTATGTTCATTAGGGATTATTAAAGAAACATCAAATATTGCTTTATGCGCGGGCTCGTCAAAACAAGGGAATGCCCGCCTGGCATCAGTAGCTTCAAATTGAGTAGTGGCAATATGTTTAGTAACTCCATTTATTTCGTATTTACTTTTATAAAATCCGCGAAGTGAATCATTTATAACACCAGAGAAAATTATCGATAACTTAGCTTTACCATCTTTGATTTTATTTTTAAAATAAAAGGTTGCAGTTTCAGATTTTATATCATAAGTGATTTTACTGGCAAATTGTGAGTTTTTACCTTGCAAAAACTCAACTGTTTCAATATCAATGTCTTTCGAGTGTAAAATTATTTTTGAGGTAATAATTTTGATATTTATATCTATTATCTCTTTCCCCGAAAAAGTAAAAGACTCAAGGTCAGGTCTAATAGTAAGCTTGTATCTCAAAGGCAAAATATGTTTCGGTAATCTTACCGATTGTTTCAAGTTTTTTTTCATTTATATTGTTTGTTGCTCAATGCGTTCTAAAGCAATAACGAAAGCGGCCCGACGCATGTCAGTATTTAATTCTTTGGCTCGTTTCCAAATTGTTTCCGCTTCTTCGTTAATAATCTTTTTCAATTTTTTATTTACTTCTTCTTCAGTCCAATGTTCATTTTTTAGATTTTGTTCCCATTCAAAAGTTGAGACGGTGACGCCACCGGAATTAGCCAAAATATCTGGAACGACAGGAATTTTATTCTCTAGTAGAATGTCATCAGCCGAAGGTGTTGTTGGTCCATTAGCTAACTCAACGATTAATCGAGTTTTAATGTTTTTGGCGTTTTGATCTGTAATCTGATTTTCTAAAGCTGCTGGTATGAGTACATCGCAAGAGAGTTCAAGTAATTCTTCATTTGTAATTGGTTTTGATCCAGGAAATCCTGTGATCTGCCCAATTTCTTTTTTATACAAATTCAATTCTTTAATATCAATTCCATCATCCTTTAGGATCGCTCCTTTTGAATCAGAAATAGCAATAATCTTGTGCCCATGATCCGTTAAAATTTGAGCGGCATTACCACCGACATTACCAAAACCCTGGACAACAATGTTGCACGATTCAGGTAAATTTATCTTTTTTCGAATTACATCAAAAGTATAAAATCCACCAAGTCCTGTAGCTTTGTTGCGCCCCTCAGAACCTCCTTTTTCAATTGGCTTCCCGGTAAAGCAAGCACCAGTTTTATCTCCAGTAATTTTTTCATATTCATCAACCATCCATGACATTATTTCTGGAGTAGTATTAACATCAGGAGCCGGTACATCTAATTTGGGTCCAATAAGTGGAGCCATTTTACGTACCCAACCTCGAGAGAGTTGTTCCAATTCATTTTTTGATAATTTTTTCGGATCAACTGTTATGCCACCTTTACCTCCACCCATTGGTAAATTAGCGACTGCACACTTTAATGCCATCCAAAAAGCCAGAGCCTTAACTTCATTTATATCAGTATCTTGATGGAAGCGAATTCCTCCCTTATATGGACCACGAGCATTATTATATTGAACACGATAACCTTCAAAAATTTCTAACGAACCATCGTCCATCTTGATAGGGATTGAAACGTGAATTTCTCTATCGGGGAAGTGAAGTCTTGATAAAAATTCGTTATCAAACGGTTTAATCTTGTTTGCTCTTTCGAGCTGAAGCATGGCATTTTGAAATGGGTTATTCATCCCGTATGAAATAGGACGCGGACTTGTATATTTGGCTAATCAGCAATTCCTATTTTTAAATAAATTTATAATAAATCTTATATCCTATATTTAGTCGCGTCCGCGATTTCATACGGGATTCTTATCTTTTTATTATACTCTTTAGATTCTGGAACCCAAAATATAGCTATATTTTGCAATGATAAAGGGTATTAGTCTAGGTCTTGACAAAAGGAATACTACTATGCTATAATACACGTATGGAAAATAATTTATCAAAAAATTTAATATTCATCGTAATCCTTGTTATTACATTATTAATTGCTATTAAGGCTGATGCTTATGTTTCTTATAGTGGCAATAATTGGGAATATGCTGGAACTTATCAAGATTATTACAATAATAATTACGATCAAATAGATTCAGGTCCAAACTATGTCTCTATTTATCCTTATCAAAAAGTACCAACTAGAGATTATTCTTCTTATTATTATAATACTTATCCAAATTCAAATAATCAGTACGCAAATAATTCCAATGTCCCTATTTACGGATCTAATTATAATAATCAAGTAAATCCACCAGTTGTTAATAATTATTATTATCAAAATGTAACGCCAAAAGATACGACTTCAACAGTGGCAAAAAATACCACTATTACCTCTACTAAAACTGTTTCTGATAATAAAACCACTGAGGAAACAGCCAATACTCAGAAAGAAACAGATCAAAACAACTTAAAAGCTGTTTGCGCCACTGGAAGTACCAGTGATGAATGTAAAACAGGTTTAACTGCTTCATCTATTAATAGTAATAATTCATTTATGCCTAATTCAATTTGGGGTTGGATGTTGGTTATCATTTTAATCTTAACCATAATAATTATTGCTAGATTGTTAACTCATAAAAGACGAAACAATTATGATGCACAGCATATGGCTACAGCTTAATGATTAATCAAAGCAAAATCCCCGTTGACTCGGGGATTTTTGCATTTTAATACCTATTTTGATAAGATAACATTGTTCGT
>CAYSSZ010000046.1:0-2906 GCA_964434095.1 uncultured Candidatus Saccharibacteria bacterium
TTAAAGATTTATTAAAGAAAAATGGGCCAATGACAAAAGAAAATATTGTTGATCAAGTTATGAAAGAAAGATATTTAAAGAAAAACACTATTTTAGTCAATTTACAGAACGGAAAATATTTTAAAAAGAATAAAAGTGGATTATATACGGCAGTTGAATAAGAAAACATTTAAAAAACTCTCATTATGAGAGTTTTTTAAATGTTTTGAAATTATTATAATCAGAGTTATAATAATAAAAGTTATTAATTCATGAATGACATTATTATACAGGTTATCAATTTTATAATATCAGTGATTGGTTATTTATTACCATTACCTTTGGCGTATTTGGCATTTAAATTATTTTATTCATATAGACAGGATAAGTTTATAGGAGGGATTGAATGGGTATTATTAGAAATTCAAGTCCCTAGAGATGTTATTAAAAGTCCAGCAGTTATGGAACTAATTTTTTCAAATGCCCTATATCATAAAAGTAAAAAAGGTTTTTGGGAAGAATATATACAGGGTGCACCATGGCTTTGGTTTTCATTAGAAATTGTTTCTATTGATGGTAAAATACATTTTTATATTAGAACACCAACACGAATTAGAAAATTAGTTGAAACTCAGATTTATGCTCAATTTCCGCAGGCTAAGGTTATTGAAGTTGATGATTATGTTAATCATGTTCCGCAATATAAAAAAGATGGACAGTGGAATGTATGGGGGTGTGAGTTTACCAAACTTTTACATAGCGCGAGACCTATTAGAACATACAGAAAAGTAGAAGAATTGAAAAGTGGAACTAAAGAGGAATTTAAAATAGATCCCATTACACCAACACTTGAATTTTTAGGTTCTCTAAGTAAGGGTGAACAAGTTTGGATTCAAATTATTGTTAGACAAAGTATTTTAAAATTTAAAAGTAAGTCTGGCAAAGAAATTACATTTGAAGAAGGTGCCGCTCAAGATGAAATTGAAAGAACAATAGAGCCGTATACTAAGCTCACACCAAAAGTTGGAATTGGAGGAGGAGATATAAGAGAAGGAAGGCCACCGGTTTTTATTGAAGAATTAATTAAGGAAATGGCAAGTCACATGCATCAAATTCATTTTGATGTCGGTATTAGATTGGTAGCACTGGCAAATAAAAAGTATGTTTCTGATAATGATTTTAATAGCTTGAGAAGAAGTTCTCGTCTGGTCTTTAGGCAATACGCTGCACCAAATAAAAATGAATTAGAGAGAGTTAATTCGACGCAATTCGACGCTCCCTGGTCAGATCCGACAGGTCTTGCTCTAACTAAAATTAAAAAAAGAATGCTAGATTTTTACCGTACTAGAACTTTTTTCCATCCACCATTACAATATAGTTTTGATTATCCATTCCCATTTTCTATCTTTTTACCATCCGGTAATCCTAAATTATTTGTTATGTCAGTTGAAGAATTGGCAACTATATATCATTTCCCAGGATTAGTATCTGAGACACCAAGCTTTAAACGTATTGATTCAAAGATTGCTAAGCCACCGGCTAATTTGCCTACTTAATTTAATTTAATTGTTAATATATGGAGAAAGATTTAATATACAAAAAAACAAAACGTAATAAAAAACGTCTGTTTTTTTGTATTTTGAATATGTTTTTTATTGGATATGCTTTATTCATATTTAATTATTATTTTTTAAAAGCACCGATTGGAAGTAAAATGACAGTTATTCATGTTGCACCGGGCCAAACAGTAGAGGAAATTGCTTCGCTTTTAGAGGAAAGAAAAATTATCAGATACGAAGAATTATTTAAAATTATAGTAAAAATTATTAATCGAGATAAAAGAATAGAGTCAGGAGATTATAAATTTAATAAAGATTTATCTGTTTTTCAAGTTGCGTGGCAAATTTCAACTAATTATCATAATGTTAATCCAATTAAAATATTACTTAGAGAAGGTCTCACAAACGAACAGATGGCTTTAATATTAGCAGATAAAATGTCTTTTTTTCGTAAAGATATTTTTATAGCAAATACAAAACAGGGTTATTTATTTCCAGATACATACCTCTTATATTCATTGATGACGACAGAAGAAATTATTGATGCTTTACAATCAAATTTTAATAAGCAAATATCTAAGTTGAAACCGGAAATTGATCAAAGTAAACGCTCTTTTGAAGATATCTTGATTATGGCCTCAATCATTGAGAAAGAAGCCAGTGGAGCTAGTGATGCAAATATGATTTCTGGAATATTGTGGAAAAGATTAGGTATGGGTATGCCCCTTCAAGCCGATGCTAGTCCTATAACATATGACCGCCCAGGGTTACCAGAATTTCCTATTTGTAATCCAGGATTAGTTTCTATCAAGGCTGCATTAACTCCAGAAGAATCAAATTATTTATTTTATCTTCATGATAATAATGGAATTGTACATTATGCTACAAATTATGATCAACATAAAAAAAATATAAAAGAATATTTAAAATGATTATTATAAATAAAAAACAAAAGGAATATGAACTGATTGATTCTGGAGAAGGAATGAAGCTTGAAAGATTTGGGGATTTTATTTTTAAAAGACCGGACCCAGAGGCTCTTTGGCCTAAATTTTTAAATTATAAAGATTGGGACAAAGCAGATTTGGAATTTAAGAGAACGGGGAATAGAACTAATTGGATCATTAAAGAGAATACTCCAAAGGATTGGATAATTGAATATGGAGGTTTTAATTTTATTATTAAACCGACTTCTTTTAAACATACAGGTCTATTTCCAGAGCAACTAGCTAATTGGCAATGGATGGAAAAATTGATTCAAAACGCTTCATCCTTGAATAATTTTTCAGGTCCTCGGACGAGGGGGACTGAAGCGGTGCCAGACCATGAAAAAAGGAAAGTTTTTGGCTCTGTTTACATAATCATAAA
>CAYSSZ010000047.1:0-2894 GCA_964434095.1 uncultured Candidatus Saccharibacteria bacterium
CCGTCCTTAGCTCAGCTGGTTAGAGCACGGAGCTTATACCTCCGGGGTCCCACGTTCGAATCGTGGAGGACGGACAATATAATTTAGTTTTATGTGGTATAATAAAATAAAGTTTGTAATGTTTAATTTATTATAAGAATAATTATAGATAAGTATTTTTTTTTGTAATTTTTGTCGAAATTATAAATATTTATAAGTCTAGTTTTTAAACAAGATTATGTTTAACTTTGGTAGAAAAATAGAAAAAACTGAATCCCCAGTAGATATAGAAGAAAATAAAAAAAAGGAAGAGTATTTAAGTGAAGTTGCTCGAAGAGACAAATTTTTGAGTTCTCAAAAAGGAGCTAACATTGAGGGTAGTAAAAATTTTGGAAATTATGAAGAATTTAATAAAAACCCATCTGAGCATTTGATAAACTTATATAAAAAAGATTTAGAGAAAGAATATGAACTTTTTAAGAAAGGAGACCTTAATAACACTGAAGACTTCAAAATGCATTTAAGAAACCTAGAAATGTTAAGTCGCAAAATTGCTCTTTTCCAAGAATTTGGTAAGAAAGCTGAGGCTGAAATGAATAAAGAAATTACCAGCCCTGATTTAGGTCAAAACAAAATATCCAATTTTACATCTATTATCAATAAGAATTTTTTGGATACTAAATTTAAATTGTTAAAATCTAAATTTGCTGAAAAAATCAAGCCAATAAAATATATGGCTTTAGCTTTAATGTTTTCCATGCAGCCGAGTGTTAGTCAGGGTCAGAACAAAAATGAGATAAAAGATTCTGATAAAAACAAATTAGAAGATACAAGAACAATGGAGACAAAAGAGGCTGTAGGGCAAGCTGATAAAACTTATGATATGGGAGCTGATTTTCGTTTTACAACCGAAGATGAAAGTGGCAATAGAGAATCAAATATACTTGGGGGGATAATTGCTCCAATTGCACTTGAATTAGATATAAATAAGAATACAGAAGGAAATATAGAGGCTAACATCCCTCTAACTTACGCTCCTGATTTTAAGGAAACTGAATTAAATAAAGAAGATTCAGTAAAAATGAAAATATATTTTGAACAACAAATTCGTAAGGTCGTTGAAAACACTTTGATTAGAATAGCTGAGACAAAAGGTGTTTATAGAGCTAACCATGAGGGAGAAGATGATTTACTTAAAAACGAATATTCTAATCTCAAGATTACTTCAATTAAAGTAACAGGCTATGCTTCACCAGAAGCATCAACTTCAGAGTCGGTAATACCAGGAAATAAAGAGGAGAAGAATTTGGAATTAGCAAAAAAAAGAGCTCAGATTGTTGAGGATGTAGTTAAGAAAATTTTAGAAGAAAATAAGGTAGATCTATCAGTGCTTGATTCTGTTAATTTTGAAGAAGTACAATTCTCGGATAATGAATGGAATAGTTTAACTGGACTGGCTGATAGTTTGGGGATAAAAGGTCTTGCTCAAGAGGATCAAATTTTAGAATTAGTTTCAAAATATAACGATGGAGATTATAATAATAATCCAGAAGTTAAAAAGATTATGGATGAGGTTGTTGGTAATAAAAGAGGAGCTACTATAGAAATTGAATATGAAACTAATAAAATAACACAAATTGTTGTACCAATTCCTTTATTATTACTCCTTTTACTTTCAAAAAGAATTCGCAGGGGTATTTTTAGACGTAGAAAACCAAAAAATCCAGAACCAATTAAACCAGAACCTATTCCAGAACCAATTCCTACACCAGTAGAATTAACAAAAAATCCAAGAGAAATATTTAGCGAAAAGGATATTGATGAGGAAAATGTTATAAGTGGTGATTTTAATTACTATCAACTATATGAAACTGCGGACAAAGATGTTGAATATCAAGATCAATATTTAATAAGAAAATATTTCATAGAAAAAGAACTTTACCCTTATATAGATGATGAGTTTTCAATTAAACAAGGATTGGATTATAGGAGTTTAATTGAACATATTTATACTATAAGAGATAGGTATAATACCGAGGAAGAGATAAAGATTGAAATAGCAAAAATGTTACTTGAAATGTGGCAACAGTATGATAGAAACGTTAGACAAGCAGCGGGTATTGAGATAAATAAAAAAACTACTCTTGATTATCGTCATGATGAAAAGAAAATTTTATGGGCAAAAATTGCAGCTCCAGAAATTTTATTATTAGCTCATGAATATAATAATCCCGACGATTTATTAATAGAGATCGAAAAGGTTATTCAGAAAAATAAAGATAAGATTGAAGAAGATCTTAAAAAAGAAGAAATTTTAAATGATGATAAAAAAATAATTGATTCAGAGGAAGACGTGCAAATAATTGATGATACTAAAGAAGATATAAAAGAATTTAAAGATGAAAATGAAATTAAGGAAATAAATTCTCAAGAAAATATTGAAATGACACAAGAAGAATATGATGGAATGAAAGATGATATGAAAATGATCAATCGAAAAATTCAATTATCAGAAGGCATTGTTACTTTAGAGGAAAATAATTTTAAGTCAGAATATGGACGAAAATGGTATCAAAATCTTCATAAAATTCAAGAAGGAATGCCAGTTAGATTTAATAAAACGGAATTACAAATGATTGGTGATGTGATCGAAGGTATTCTTAGCAAGGCTGTTGTGAAAAAAGAACAGACAGAATTAGAAAAAGCAACAGAAGAAGAGAGATCTATTTTTGCAGAATTTAAAAAGTTTACAGAAGAAAATCCCGAAGAGAAGATTCCAAAAGAAATGGAAGAAAGATATAGACAGGCAGAAGAAAGATTAAGATTGGCTCAAGAAAAAGCAGAAATATAATAATAAAGCAAACAGAGCAAGGCAAGACCTTGCTCTGTTTGTTATTCGAAATGGAGATTTATCA
>CAYSSZ010000048.1:0-2831 GCA_964434095.1 uncultured Candidatus Saccharibacteria bacterium
TCTCCCAATTTTCTTTATTTATTCCTCGGTTTATTAAGAGTATTTCAAGTAATTCCTTCTCGTTTGGCATAATATGGATTGTAGCATATAAACAATAATTAATTATAAGTGCTGATCTTATCTTTTAATTTATAAGTATCTCCATGACTTAATAATCCTAAATATGAGATTATTGTCTTCTTATTAGGATTATGCATTATATTCCTAAACATTCTCTTCTTTGTAGAAGTTCTCAAAACCCTATGATTCGGAAAATTTACCCAACCTAGAAAATCTAAGCCGGAATTAATTGTTTTAATAAATATTTTATCGGGATGAATGATTAATTTCAGATTATTTTCTAAATACTCTTTTAATTTTATCAAAATATGTTTTAAATATTCTCTATCTTTAGCAAAAATAACAAAATCATCAGCGTATCTGATATAATATTTGATTTTTAATTTTCTTTTTACAAAATGATCAAATTCATTCATATAAATATTTACGAGTAATTGCGAAGTTAAATTACCCAATGGAAGCCCTTTACCAAACCAATCCCATGGGTTTGAGTTGGTAAAAGAGTTAAAACTGTCGACAATTTGAGATAATAGCCATAAAATATCTTTATCATTAATATATTTTTCTAAAATGTTCTTTAGAATTTGATGATCGATGCTGGCAAAGAATTTTTTTATATCGCATTTCAAAACATAGCATGTTTTAGTATTATTTTTAGAAATAATTTGAGAAAAATGTTTAAATCTATTTATGGCCTTATGTGTTCCCTTCCCTAATCGACAAGAATATGAGTCGTGAATGAACTTTTTATCAAAATATGAATATAGTACTCGATAGATAGCATGGTGAAGTAATCTATCTCTAACTTCTGTTTTGTGAATATCTCTTGGCTTGGGGTCGTTTATTTTAAAAGCTTTATAATTCCCATGTTTATAGCTTTTATTTTTTAGATCATTATGTAAATCAAAAATATAGTCCATCAATTTTAATTGGAAAATTTGCACATCTTTTTTCTTTCTTTTACCCCTTAGAAATTCTTGCCAAGCTAAAAGTAAGTTTTCAACTGATATGATATTATTGTAATTATTATTAAATTTTTTCATTTTATGATTTCATTATTTACCCCCCCCCCGAGTACCTTCGGTACTCACAAAAGCAAAAGAATGTTACTCTTTCTGGTTTAAAATTTTTATAGATTTTCCTAAAACATATCGTCGAACTTTGGGAGAGAAAATTGAAGAATATTTTTTGAATCTTTTAGAAAATATTTTTATTTCTCAATATTTATCAGGAGAGAATAAAATTAATAGATTGACCATCGCTATTTCAAAACTCGATGGAGTAAAGTTTTTTCTTCAAATTGCTTGGGAAAACAAGTGTTTACCAAATGAAAAATATATTACACTATCTACCCATCTTGAAGAAATAGGCAGAATGCTCGGTGGATGGAAGAAAGGACTTTTAAATAAAACTCCGCAAAAATAATTGCGGAGAAAAATTTTATTTCGGGAGAGCAACTCGTTGTCAGCATTCCAATTGTCGAGATCGTTGCAATTGCAGTTCCACTTGCCATTGTCAGAGTTCCAGTTCACATAGACCACACGAACAACGCGTACTTTTGTATTTTATATCATCTATTCCACTGTCAATCTAAGCGTAACTAAATATCAGAAATTGTGCTGTATATTATTTGAAACATAAAAGTTTACTAATATAAAATACCAATAAAATATTTTTTAATTTGACATTTTTATTCCACTCTTGAATAAGACTTATCCGATTCAATTCTCAAAATAAAATTATCAACATTTTGACATTAAAGCCTTGACCAAAATGTATCACAAAATGCTATTAGTATTATATACAAAAACCCTCGATCTCCAAAGAGACCAAGGGTTAAAGTTTATAAGATTCAAAAATAAGTTTCAAAAAAATCAATTGCGGGAGAGCAACCCGTTGCCAGCAAACCAACCGCCGAGAGCGTAGCAATTGCAGTTCCACTCGCCAATGTCAGAGTCCCAGTCCACACAGACCACACGAACAAAACCGTCATCACAGAGCATATAACCGATAAGGGTTGCATAACCATCATTGATTAATACTCCTTTTTCACCGTTTAGTTGCTTAGCAGTCAGACTTGCAATACTCCAGAGAATTTCTTCCCGTGTCATGAGTCCTGCCGATTCAGAAATTTGGAAATGTTCCATAATCTCTTTATCGTAAATAGTTTCAGTGAACTTGTGCTTATCGAAAGATATCGACGGCAAACTTGAAACCACTTTAGCATGAGTAAGAGTATGCTTCTTGAAATTATCCCCCAACCAATAATTCACTTCTTTGTTTTCAGTGAAATGTTGTTGGAAATTAATTTCTTTAGCGAGTTCGGGTATTTCAATTCCCTGGGTAACAAGTTTCATTTTGGGGTGTTCCTTGAGAATTGGAACCCCAAAAATCTTCCTGCGTTCTGATGACTTCATCGTCAAAAATTTTTTTAGCTCAAGGATTGAGATAACCCCTTTGCGAATTTTCGACATTAAGTCCATGATGAGCCCAGCTATTTCATAGCCGGAAGTCTCGTTGAGTTTATTACTCATTTTTATCTTTGTTCAGTTATTCTGAAAATCAGAACTCCCTGTCCCCGGCTTTATAAAATAAATGTAAAAGAAAATATCGTGTTGATATTAGCATATTTAAATAGTTTTGTCAAGGTTTTTTAATATCTATGTTATTGATATTATTATGATATATGAACGATTGTATTTTTTGTAAAATTGTTAACAAGGAAATACCCGCTCTAATTAATTATGAAGATGATGAATTCATTGGTTTTT
>CAYSSZ010000049.1:0-2663 GCA_964434095.1 uncultured Candidatus Saccharibacteria bacterium
GATAGGGCCAATTAATAACCAATCACTAGAAACTAGCAACTAATCACGGGCGAGTCCATAATAGCAAATTATTGGATAAATTATCAATAGTAATAGTATGAACGCAATAGAAAATTCAATTCCTTTCTCTTTTCTATTAAAATATAAACTTCAAGTCAAAGAGAGTGAATTATTGTTTTATGTCAAAAAAAAGCCATCCTTTGGTAAGGACGGCTCAATTTGAATTAAAGAACTAATGACGGACAATGCGTCTGCTTCCGCTACCGGAAAAGATAAAAACGGATAGGTTCACAAGCTCAGCATTCCACCATCAACCCTGACATCTTTCCGCTTCGGGTTTCTTTACTTCAACAAAAGCTTTTTCTCCTCTGCGATTATATACACCGCGGGGGTATTTCCCATACCAGTGTAATCTTCCGCATTTGTTGCAAGGATAGGCGGTTGAATAATCTGTGCATCCGGTTCTTAATGGAACTGGTTGGCCTAAATCAATTATTCCACCACATCCGCGTTCTTTGCATTTTTTTGGCTTTTCCTGTTTTTCTGTCGCTTTCTTTTCAACTTTCATTTTTTTTTATTTTTAATTGGTTAATACTTTTTTAAATACTAAATAAATACCCAAAAAAGTATTAGCCAATTTATTTAAAGAACTGATTTGTATGCGGAATAATATAATACAAATCATCCTTTGTCAATGATAAACGGTGATGTCTAAACACATTTGTATTATATGATGGAATATTGACATTTCAATATAATATGATATTATATAAACAAACTTAAAAACTAAAAAATGAAAAGGTTTGTGATTTTTATTGTAGCTTTATTTGTTTCCCTTGAAGTCAGTAGTCAAGAAAAGGAAATCAAAATTGAATCATTAGCTCTTTCCAGTGGGCAAGGTCCTTTATCTTCCGGACTTTTTTTTGAGGCAAATTTCAGTCGTGGAAATGATCTAATTAATCTTTTCTTGGGAGAAAAAGACATGTATGTAGTTTATTTCAAAAAAATTTGGAAATTTCATAGTGGCCCAAGTTTTGAATACTATTACAATGTCCCAACCTTAGGGATTATGACAATTGTTCCGTTATTTGAAAAAAAAGATCTCTCTGTTTCAACTATGAACTGGTCCGGAATTTGCGCCGGCGAACCTGCTGTCAGAACTGATTTTACCGAATGGCGTTTCCTTTTTTTCTGGCATTCATTGGATGTTGGTTACAAAAGATTTTCAGCCACGGGAGCTTTTCTTTGGTATGATGAATGGGGAAAGTTATTTGACTTAAAATATACTCAACCCATGATAAAACAAAAGATTAGCATCTATGCCAGTGGAGGATATAGTTTCTATAAAGAAGGGAACTACATGTTCAAAATTGGGATTAAGTACAAAATTAATTAGAAAAACCTCGTATTGCATATTAGCAATACGAGGTTTTTAAATGGAGATTTTTAAAAAGAGAATTAGCTTTTCTGAGAGATTTTTTTTGTGAGTGGTTTTTGAATTGTAAAATAGGGTAATGTTTGGTAAAATCTAATTACAGCTAAATAGTTGTTATCAAGAGTGTGGCGATCCTCCTTCGTAAAACAACGGATGGAGAACGAGAATTGGCTCGAAACCACCAGCAACCCTCTAAGTAGCGTAAGCGAAATAGAACGGGTGCTAAATCCAACCCAAAAGGCTTGCTTTGAGCATGGCGTAAGGGAAAGATAAGACTGGTCATCTATCTTTCCTCATTATGAGGAATTTTTTATTAAAATATAAGAAACATGAAAACTGCAGAATTTGTTAGCCCCAAGCATCCAGATAAAATTTGTGATTTTATTGCTGATGCTATCTTAGATGCTTTCCATGAAAAAGATAAAGAAAGTCGTGTGGCCATGGAAGTTATGGGTGGCCACAATTTAATTACCATCAATGGTGAAGTCACAAGTAGAGCTGAGCCGGATATTGAGTCGATTGTAAAATCAGTTGTTGGTGATGATTACAAAGTAATTGTAAATTTATCAAAGCAAAGCAGTGAAATCGCTCAAGGGGTCGATACAGGCGGAGCTGGTGATCAGGGTATTATGCGTGGATATGCTACTTTAGAAACCGAAAGCCTAATGCCTCTTGAGTACGAACTCGCTCGCAATCTTTGTATGAAAATTTATGAAGTATATCCATTTGATGGTAAAACACAAGTGACAATTCAAGACAGAAAAATAAAAACGGTGATAGCAAGTTTTCAAAATACTAAAAATTATGAATTACTGGCTCTTGTTAAAAAAATTATTTTTGAAGAAAAATTACTTGAAAATAATTTTGAACAAATAGATTTTCTTATCAACCGAGCAGGGGAATGGTCACAGGGTGGATTTGATGCTGACACTGGTCTTTCAGGCCGAAAGTTAATTGTCGATAATTATGGACCAGAAATTCCTATTGGTGGTGGTTCATTTTCAGGTAAGGATTATACCAAAGTCGATCGCTCAGGAGCATATATGGCCCGCCGTATTGCCGTTGATTATTTAAAAAAATTTGGAGCCGATAAGGTTTATACCAAGCTGGCCTACGCTATCGGTCAGTCCGAGCCTGTTATGGCAAGGGCAAAGTTGGTTTATCCTGAAAGTGAAGAAGAAGTCGAAATAAAAGAATACGATTTATCTCCGCGAGCCATTAAGCAATT
>CAYSSZ010000050.1:0-2442 GCA_964434095.1 uncultured Candidatus Saccharibacteria bacterium
AACTCTTCTAAATTTTAACTAAAGTGACTATAATACCTTTCGCCTAACCAAAACAACTAAGGACGGAATAATGAAAAACAAATTTATCTTACAAAAAATATACAATATAATCAACCTTGAGAAAAAAGGCGGTCCTATTTTCGTAACTGTTTTTCTAGTTTCTAATCACTAGTCACTAATCACTACTGTGTCCTTCCGAAGCTTATAAGCGAAGGAGGAGAAACTAGAAACTAATTATTATCCTTCGTTTTTGGAGTTATTCCGTTTATTTTCAAAATTTCATTAAATTCGTTCTGCTCTAATGTTTCAACTTCTATCAATTTGTGGGCTATCGCATCTAATACATTTCTTTTTTCATGGACAATATCTTTTGCTTTTTTAAAAGCTTCATTCATAATCTTTGAAACTTCTGCATCAATTAAAGCACTAACTTTTTCTGAATACTCTTGGTCATTTACTCCTTGGCCAAACATTGTTCGTCCGTCATCACTTTCGAGAGCTACTGGACCAATTTTATCACTCATCCCAAAACGAGTAACCATAGCTCTTGCCAGATTAGTCGCTACTTGTAAGTCGTTTGATGGGCCTGTCGTTATATCACCAAATACCATTTCTTCAGTCACATAACCTCCAAGTGACATAGCTATATCATCCAAAAACTCTTTCTTGCTTTGTAAGCGTCTTTCTTCAATTGGTAATTTAATAGTATATCCTCCCGCTCTTCCACGCGAAACAATAGAAACTTTATGAACAGGATCAGCATAAGGCAGTACAGAGGCCAAGAGAGCATGGCCAGCTTCATGGTAAGCCGTTATTTCTTTTTCTTTTTTTGACAATAAATGACTTTTGCGTTCAGGTCCCATCATAACCTTTTCTATCGATCGAATTAAATCAAATTGAGCTATCTTTTTTCTATCTTCACGCGCCGCTAAAATTGCTCCTTCATTCATTAGTGAATATAAATCAGCTCCAGAAAATCCAGGTGTTCTTTCAGCAACTACTTTCAAATTAACATCTTCTCCAAATGGTTTTTTACGGGCATGAATAGCTAAAATTTCTTCTCGATCAGAACGATCAGGAAGCTCTAGAATAATTCTACGATCAAAACGCCCCGGACGTAGAAGAGCAGGATCCAAAACATCCGATCTGTTTGTCGCTGCCATCACAATAACCTTTTCATTAGGTTCAAAACCATCCATTTCAACTAAAATCTGATTTAAGGTTTGTTCTCTTTCGTCATTTCCTCCTCCCACACCAGTTCCACGCACACGACCGACAGCATCTATTTCATCAATAAAAACAATTGACGGAGCAGCCCTCTTGGCTAGTTTAAATAAATCCCTGACCCTTGAAGCTCCAACACCAACAAACATTTCAACAAACTCTGACCCAGATAAATGGAAAAATGGCACACCTGCTTCTCCGGCTACAGCCCGAGCTAATAATGTTTTTCCTGTTCCTGGAGCTCCAGTTAAAATTACTCCCTTTGGAATACGAGCACCAATGTCCAAAAACTTTTTTGGGTTTTTTAGAAAATCAACGATTTCTTTTAACTCTTCTTTAGCTTCCTTACTTCCAGCAACATCTTTAAAAGTAACTTTATTATTTTTATCATTCGGATCAGTTATGCGAGCACGAGATTGACCAAATGTAAAAGCCTGCATGCCGGCTCCCTTAACTTGTCTAGTTAATATCCAAAACAAAAAGACAATAAAAATAATAGGTAAGACAAAGGGTAATAGATTTAACATCCAGTAACCTAATCCACCTTCATCTTTTATTTCAATTAAAACTCCTGCTAATTGTTCAGTAGTCACTCCATAATTGTCTAGGGTTTCAGACAAAGAACTTTCTCTTTCTTTCTTCGCTTCGCCTTTTGATTGATCTTTAAATAAAATACTTATTCCATCACCGGAAACATCTATTCTTTCCACCGTTCCTTGACTTATACTTTGAGCAACTTCTGAGATTGTCATCTTCTTTACTTCATCATCTTTTTTGGCCACTAAAGAATAAACCGTCGAAATAGCCAAAAAAATAGCGAAAACTACAATAAACTGCCGAGCCATATTGGGCACCTTCGGCAGGGGTGATTTGTTATTTTGATTAGGATTATTTGAATTCATTATCAAGCTATTATACACAAAAAAGCCGTAAATAAAAATGAAAAAGGATTCATCGGTCAGGAATAATTTGCTTGTCGTCACAAGAAAATTTTCACGACCCTAGCTCACTAGTTTTTTGTACTCAAAAAACATAGTTCCGCTTTTCGATTCCCGCACGTGGATAAAAGGGTTCATCGGTCACGCATAATTTTCTACTGAAAATTTGCGCGACCCCGCCTCGGCCCGTCGGCCTCCGGCTTTCGATTCCCGCCATCATTTCATTCAGCCGATAATAATAAAACACCCATATCAGGGTGTTTTATTATTACGGTGTGGA
>CAYSSZ010000051.1:0-2241 GCA_964434095.1 uncultured Candidatus Saccharibacteria bacterium
TCTTTTTCAGTCTTTTCGAGAATTTCGTCAACTTCATACTCAGTGAAAACAACTTGTTTTCCGTTCTTCTTTCTTGAAAACGGAATATTTTGTTTTATTTTTTTTATCTTTTGACTAAGATTAGTTTTCGCTTTTTGGGTGGTTATTTCTTCCTTTTCCATGTCTTCAATTTTAAATTTCTTATTTCCTATATTTTATGAAATTTTACTATAAAAAGATAGCTAGGCACTTAGTCTTTTTTTTATTTTTGATATAATAAATTTAAAGTTAATTAATTATAGGAGGTATAAATATGCAAATAGCAGCATGCGAAGATCTTTTAAGAGATGAGGGTTGGACCTGGGTACGAGGAGACGGAAGCCAAGAAGTATGGAAAAAAGACGAAGAGTGTGTAAGTCTTGATGTCCGTACAGGTATCTTTAGTGCCATTGATCCTCCCGATCCAAAATTAAACACGTCAAAACAATTCACGGACAAGGGACCTTAGTAGTCCCTTTTTTCTTTACTCAAAGCCCTGATTTCGGTAAGATATAGGAACATGGCAAAGATAAGATTAATTTTTCTGGGAGATTTTCTGGCCTATTGGTTCACCCTTTTTCTAGTTGTAATCATTAGATTTAAGGAACTTTTTGATTGGTCCCTTTTTGAAAAACACATCATCCCCTTTTTTATTCTTTACCTTTTCTCTACTCTGGCCTTTTACTTATTCGGACTATATGATCTGACTTCTATCAAGCCCAACATTCCCGGACTTAAGCGTTTCAGTCTTGCCTTAGTCATCTCTTTTTTCTTGGGTATTATTTTGTTTTATTTCTTACCAAGTTTTGGCATCGCTCCGAAAACAATTCTGGCTTTTGAATTGCTCGGTTTTGGTTTACTTTCTTTTCTTTCGCGCAGATTATTTTACCGATTATATTCCAACCAATTGATAAAAAATTTAGTCTTAGTTGGACAGAAATCTCAATTCACTGATTTGCAAAAAATTATTGATCACAACCCCCAGTTTGGATTAGAAGTTATTGCCTATGTTTCAAGTTTCCATGATGCCTTTAGTCTTTTTTCCGAACATGAAAATACAATTTTTGTCGTCGATTCATCTCTAAAAGATATTGGCATTTCCGAAATCGTGGCCTTGCACCAGAGTCAGATTGAGATACTCGACATTGCCGAAGCTTATGAAAAATATCTTTATAAAATTCCAGTAGAAAATATTTCCGAGACTTGGATAATTGAAAATATAAAAATTAATAAAGATTTGTTATATATTATTTTCTCCCGTCTTTTTGATATATTCTTTGCTCTAGTTGTCCTTATAGTTCTGTCCCCCGTTGTCCTAATTTGTGCAATTTTAATTTATTTAAATGACAAAGGACCAGTGTTCTATAAGCAAAAAAGAGTTGGCTTAAATAACAAAATTTTTTATTTATTTAAGCTACGCTCAATGATTGTTGATTCAGAGAAAAATGGAGCTGTCTGGTCTGGCAAGGCAGATACTCGAGTCACACCCATCGGCCGGATTATGCGCATGCTTCATGTCGACGAAATCCCCCAGATGATAAATATTTTAAAGGGAGATATTGCTCTTGTC
This sequence comes from uncultured Candidatus Saccharibacteria bacterium, assembly GCA_964434095.1. Lineage (GTDB taxonomy): Bacteria > Patescibacteriota > Minisyncoccia > Phycocordibacterales > UBA9973 > UBA8515. The sequence goes on from CAYSSZ010000051.1 coordinate 1,589, forward strand.
GGTCCTCGACCCGAGCGACCTGAGTTTGTTTCTAAATTAGAAAAGTCTATCCCCTACTATGAGCTTCGCCACATCATTCGCCCAGGCTTTACCGGCTGGGCCCAGATCAAATATTTTTATGCTAATACAATAGAAAGCTCCAAAGAAAAATTTGAATATGATTTGTATTATATAAAGAATAAAAATATTTTTATGGATTTCGGAATCATCCTCCGAACCATCCAAATAATTTTTACTCACTTACAAAAAGAATAATAGTCTTAACTAAGCAATAAATTTTGATAATTATTTGATACTTTCCTAATATCAAATAATTTATTATTTTCTATAATAAATGAAAGAGTATTCTTTTTTAATTTTTCACAAAGTTCTTTATCTTTTAATGCTTTTAAGAGAATTTTTGCTAGTGAACCTGAATTTTTTGATTCAAAAAGAAGACCGTTTTGACCATCTTTTATCAATTCTCTAATGGCGGAAATATCGGAAGCAATTATTATCTTGCCAGAAGCCATACCTTCAAGCGCTACTAAGCAAAATCCTTCCTCCAAAGATGGAATAATTAATATATCTGTTTTTGATAAAAAATCCGGAACATTAGAAATATTTCCTTATTAGAAAAAGTGACTGATATGGAATATATTTTTAATAAAAAT
>CAYSSZ010000052.1:0-2158 GCA_964434095.1 uncultured Candidatus Saccharibacteria bacterium
CTAAATCTAATTCACTAGAACCTAATCACTATTCACTAATGCTAGATGGCGGATTAAAGGCCCCAGAAGAATATATTTATCAAGAAACGATAATAAAAGGAGATGAATCTCACCCAATAATTTCTTTAGCCTCGATTATTGCTAAGGTTTCAAGAGATAGAATAATGTATCGCTATGCCAAAGAATTCCCTGAATACGGTTTGGACAAACATGTCGGCTATGGTACTAAAGCCCATTATGAAGCTATCGCTAAACACGGACAACTTCCCATTCATCGAAAAAGTTTTATTCACTAGAAATTTTTATTTAACCATTGCTCTATATCATTTTTATCAGCTTTTAGCCATGAGGCATTTGATATAATTTTTTCCTTTGTTTGTTCTAGAGTACGTTTTGCTCCAGGGGCTGTATTTTTGGAAAAGAATTTATCAATATCTTTTGCATCTTTAATACTGATATGATTTTCTAATGGTGATAGCAATTTGTTCAAAAAGTGTCCACCTTGACCATATTTTTTTTTCAGATCATTCCAATTTTTTTTAACAAAACTCCAAGTAATGTCTCTTCCGAAAACATTTTGCCAAACAGCCATTATCATAAATGGACTATCTTGAGTACGTACATAACTAGATAGGGCGAATTCAAGAGTTCTAACTAATAAATCTTTATTCTTAAATGAAGCTAATGCTCTTGCTAGACGATCTTTTTCTTCTTGCATTTTTTCTTCTATATATAATTTTTTAAAAATAATCCACTCCTTTTCATTTCCACTTGAAGCTATAATTTGATAAATAGCTCCTCGAATATCTTTGTTCAATGGCTTGTTTAACCTTTCTTTAAATAATTTTTGAGCCTGTTTAATAATTTTTAGGTTACCATAAACACCTGATTTAGCTATGGCTAAACTACGTAAGAATACGTCGGCATGATTTTCTTTTTCTTTTGGTTCAAAACCCATTTTATTGACCAGTGGGGTAAATAAATCCAAAACATATTGTTGATATCTTTGATTGAATTTCTCTGTCGCAATCAAATTATGTATTTTACTCAATCCTATTGCTATTTCAGACCAAACCATATATTCTGTTTCCTTTCTATATATTAGAGTATATTCTAGTACCTGACTTGTCTTTATATAACCTCCTTCAGCTAAAGCGAAAAGATCTCGAATTATAGCTAAACGATCAATCGGGGATAGTTTATTTTCTAAAATATCATTTTTTATTAAATTTAGTTGATCAGTTGTGTAATTAAATCTGACGAAAGAATCTTCTCCCTTATTAAATTTGCCGATAAAATTATTATCTATCTTTATTTTTTTTTGTTTAAAAAGAATTTTTTTATTGTTTAATTCTAAGGGGATTGACCATAAATTTTTTTGAACGATTTCTCTTTCAATCAATCGATTTATTAAGAATCTTTCTTGTTTAATCTCTAATATTTTGGAATTGTCATTAGAGGAGCAAATACTTATAAGAGGATATCCAGTTTGTTTTGTCCATGTTTTCATTATTTTACTAATTGGCTTATTTGATACTTTTTCTAGGGCTTTCCATAAATGAATAGTAGAAGTATTTTTAAAACTATGTTTTTTTAAATAGTAATGCAAGCCAAAACGAAATGTTTCTTCTCCTAAGTATTCAGATAACATTCTTATAATAGCAGCTCCTTTTGAATACGAAATTTTATCAAATATTTCATTAATTTCATTTGGATGATTAACTTTTATTTCAATGGGGTGGGAGTTTTTTAATCCATCTAAAGATAGTGCCACGTTGTGATCTGCAATCATAAAATGATTCCAAATTTTCCAATCTGGAAATATATGATCAATTGCTAAATATTCAACATATGAAGCAAAACCCTCATTGAGCCACAGGTCGGTCCACCAATGCATGGTGACTAAATTCCCAAACCATTGGTGAGCTATTTCATGAGCGATGACTAAAGCTACCCATTGTTTATTGGGTAGGGCTGTATGGTTTTCATCAACCAAGAGGGCAGTTTCGCGATAGGTGATAGCTCCCCAATTTTCCATAGCTCCGGATTCAAAATCAGGAATGGCAATCATATCTAATGTTTTCAGCGGATAGGGAATGTTGAAATATTCTTCATAAAATTCAAGTGATTTAATGGCAACTTCTAGAGCAAATTTTGC
>CAYSSZ010000053.1:0-2122 GCA_964434095.1 uncultured Candidatus Saccharibacteria bacterium
TTTATTATTTATTAATAGGTTTAAATTTTATATTCGATTGGTTATGTAGTAAGTTAGTTACACATATTAATTAATTATTTATATTTTATGATTAATCGTATTTATATTAGAGATTTAGATAAGCATGTTGGGGAAAAAGTTTTTATAACAGGATGGCTTAACACGAGAAGAGATCAAGGAAAAATTATTTTTATTGATATGCGAGATATGACTGGTTATATCCAGTGTGTTATTTTGCCGATTCGTCAAGATGCCATATCTAAAGCTAAAGAAATTAGAAATGAATGGGTATTAAAAATTTCAGGCACTATTAATAATCGACCAGAAAAAGATAAAAATCCTAATATTAAGAATGGAACAATTGAATTAGAGGTAGAAAATATTGAAATACTAAATAAATCCGAAACACCAGTATTTGATGTTACTAGCGAAGGAAAAGACATAAATGAAGACGCAAGATTGAAATATAGATATTTAGATCTTCGTCGACCTAGAATGCAAAAAAATATTCGTAATAGACATAAGATCGCTAAATATGTGAGAGACTTTTTGGATAGTGAAGAGTTTATTGAAATTGAGACACCAATACTTACCAAATCTACTCCAGAAGGAGCTAGGGATTATGTTATACCATCTAGATTATATCAAGGACAATTTTATGCCTTGCCTCAATCTCCTCAACAATATAAGCAATTATTAATGGCCAGTGGAATGGAAAAATATTTTCAAATAGCTCGATGTATGAGAGATGAGGATACAAGAGGAGATAGGCAGCCAGAATTTACTCAAGTTGACTTAGAAATGAGTTTTGTTGAAAGAGAAGATGTTATGGATGTGAATGAAAGACTACTTATAGATTTAGTTAAAAATTTATATCCGAATAAAAAGATACAAGAGATTCCTTTTCCTCGTATTTCATACAAGGAAGCTATGAAAAAATATGGTAACGATCGGCCAGATTTGAGAAAAGATAAACATGATCCAGATTTACTTGCTTTTTGTTGGGTAATAGATTTTCCATTTTTTGAAAAGACAGATAAATCAGATAATCCAAATACTGAAGGAGAATGGACCTTCACCCACAATCCATTTTCAGCACCTAAAAAAGAACATATGAATTGGCTTATGAATAGAGAAAATATTGGGGAGATTTTAACAAGCCAATATGATGTAATTTTAAATGGTTATGAAATAGGAGGAGGAAGTATTAGAAATCACGAAGCGTCATCCTTAAAGAAAGTATTACAAATAATTGGTCACACAGATGAAAATATAGATAAAAATTTTGGTCACATGCTAGAAGCTTTTTCTTTTGGAACTCCACCCCATGGAGGTATCGCTTGGGGCTTTGATCGTTTAGTGATGTTACTTGAAAATGAACCAAATATTCGAGAAGTTATAGCTTTTCCAAAGACAGGGGAAGGGAAGGATTTGATGATGGCTTCACCCTCCGAAGTTTCTGATAAGCAATTGAAAGAATTGGGAATTGAAATTATCAAGAAAAAATAATAATTTATGAAAAAAAAATATACAATACTAGGCATAATATCTAGCACCATAATCATAATCATTATCCTCTTTTTTTATTTTGGAGATATAAATATTCTTAATAATTGTCATTATAAAGTTACAGATAATTATGAGAAACCAAATGGAATATATAGCTTACTTCAGTTTGAAAATTTAAGATATGATAAAGGTGATTATTATATAAAATTTTCTAGACAATTAGAACCTGCTTTTTGTAATAAGGAATGTGAAGAATATGGTGTCGGAGGATCATTAGCACCTGTTGAAAAAAAGAATTCAGAAATTAATTTAAAAAAAGAATATAAATTTGTTAATAATTGGTCTCAAAATGTAAATTTAATTTATTATAATGATGATTCATCAAGAGAATCTATTGAATCAATCAGTATCGCCGATTTTTTTGATTATATTAATCATAATAAAATTCTCACTAGAGGATATTACTATAGCTCAATTATTGAAGAACCTCAAAAATGGGATTTCCATGTTGTTTTTCTTAACGGTGAAATAGTTAGTATTACACAAATATATCAACAGTAAAATGGATTATACTTATAAATCAAAAATAGGGAATTTTGAGGGACCGCTGGGA
>CAYSSZ010000054.1:0-1992 GCA_964434095.1 uncultured Candidatus Saccharibacteria bacterium
TAATATTTTATCATAATAATATATAAAGCCCAACATAAAATGCTCGATTAAGATCGAGCATTTTATGTAAATCAAATTACTCTTTTACTTCATCATCTTCTTGTTTACCTTTTTTCTCAACTTCAATAGACGATAAATCTACAACAGTTTCCTCAATTTTTTCTTCTCTCATAGGTGATATTAATGCGACAACTTCATCTGCGTCCGTAAGAATTTTAATTGAATTTGCCACTATTATATTTTCAACATGTATTTGATCATCAAGATTTTCTAAAGTAGACAAATCAACTTTTATTGATTGTGGTAAGTCTTTTGGCAAAGCTTCAACTATTATTTCATATAATACTTTTACCAATATACCCAAACCATTCTTTTCAGCGGGAGCTATGCCAATATATTCGAGAGGAACAGTAACTTCGACTGGTCGATTAATATCGATTGCGAGAAAATCAACATGAACTGGTGTGCCTTTTATTGGGTCGTATTGTATTTCGTGTATTAAAACATCAACCTTCTTAACTGGTTCACTAAGAGCCTCATTGCCTTTGATTTCTAGCAGAACTGTGCTAGTCTCACCTGCGATTTTTAATATTTTTATAAAATCAATACTTGAAATAGAAATTAGAGTATTTTTTACTTTTGATCCGTAAACAACAGCCGGCAAAATACCGTTGTTGCGTAAATCGTCTAATTTATCTTCTTTATTACGCAGATTTGCAGTTAATATTTTTTTCATGGGGCTTATAATAACACTTTATTGTCTAAAATGCAAATTTATATAAATTCATTATTTTCTATTTAATTATATAGTTATCTACACTTTGCTTATAAACATAATTTCTAACTATCCCAAATAATGTCTGACATTCTTTGACAGATGTATTAGATGAAGTATTTATGGTATGACAATTAAACACTGGAGCAAACAATGCAAGCAAGATTAATACAATTAATAAGATATCTCTAATCATAAATTAATCAATTTTATTAAATAATTTTAGTCTAGATAAAACTACATTTTCAACTGCAGATATAGCTGGTTTTAAATATTTATAAGGAGCAAATTCATTTTTTTGATCGTTTAAGGATTGTTCGAGGGCGTTTTTGTATGCGACACGAATTTCAGTATTAATATGTATTATTGAAATACCAGCATTAATTGCCTCTAAAAAATCTTCATCACTTAATCCTGAACCTCCATGTAATACAAGAGGAACCTTACACGCATTTTTTATATCTCTAATTCTTTCTAAATCAAGCTTAGGATTACCTCCTTTTATTATACCGTGAATATTTCCAACGGATGGAGCTAATAAATCAACTCCCGTTTCGTCAACAAAAAATTTAGCATCTTCGGGATTGGTCATTGTTTCAGAACTAACCCCAAACGGAATTTCATCAAGAACAGTTGAAGATTTTCCAATAAATCCTATTTCTGCTTCAACTAATATTTCTCGGTTCTCATTTTTTTCTACTTCGTGAGCAAACTCAACACATTTTTTTGTAAATTCGATATTTTCGGATAGTGGTTTATCGGCTGCATCAATAATTACCGAATCAAAACCGGCAATAATAGCGGACTTAACTGATTCAAATGTGTAGTGATGATCTGCGTTTAAAAAAATAGGATAATTATCTTTTTGTTTATATGTCTTAATCAAAGACGAAATTTCATTTAAGCCAATAAATTTTTCTTCACCCTCTGATACTCCAATTATGACTGGTAATTTTAATTCTCGCGCAGAATTATATATGGCATGTAAAATTTCTATATTTGAAACATTGAAATGTCCAATAGCAATTTTGTTTTTTTCGGCTTCTAAGATGTATTTCTTTAATGAATGCATATTAAATAATATTAATTTATATGGATGATTATAACATATTATGTTATAATTGGTATATGTCACATATAGATATATTGGCCATAGGTGATATGGCCGTAGATGTTTTTATTAAAATAAAAGAAGCTGAACAAGAGTGCGATCTAGA
>CAYSSZ010000055.1:0-1984 GCA_964434095.1 uncultured Candidatus Saccharibacteria bacterium
ATGTTGAAATAGTTGGGGGAGACAAAGACGAGCATGGTTGCATCGGAAGTGCTGGTTACTCATGGTGTGAAGAAAAAAATAAGTGTTTGCGAATTTGGGAAGAACCTTGCCAACAAGACATAGAAAACCCTAATTCCCCAATAAATGAAGATGAAAATATTGTTGTCCCCGAAGAATTTGATTTGACCGAAAGTTCATGTGTGGCGATGAGTGGAGTTTGGTATTTGTATAATAAAACTTGTGAAGTTAATTATCTTTCTCAATCAGGCTGTTTGGCTCTTGGTGGTGAATTTAATGAATGTAACTCGGCTTGCCGTCATACTCCCGATGCAGAAATCTGTACAATGCAATGTGTTGTAACTTGTACACTGAGATGATAAGTCTAAATTAGTAATAAGTACAAAAAAGTCTAGAATTATGGATATATTGGCTCATTCGCTTTATGCTAGTGCTGGAGCGAAAAAAATTAACGATAGTTTAAAAAACAAAAAACATAATAAGATTTCAATCATCTGGTCAATTTTTTGGGGTATATTTCCAGATCTTTTTGCATTCACGATGCCTTTTTTGTTTTCTTTTTGGAAAGTTTTTTCAGGCCAGCAGGGTTTCGAATCATTTACTACTCGTCACCAAATTGCTGATGGTTTTACTTTGGCTCATACTCTTTATAATTATAGCCATAGTCTAGTTATTTTTGTTATAATTTTTCTTCTAGTTTATTTTATTCGTAAGAAGCCATGGTTACCACTTTTGGGATGGGGATTACATATTTTATTTGATATTCCATCACATACAATTGATTTTTTCTCAACTCCATTTTTATTCCCAATTTCTGAATGGCGCTTTCCTTATGGTATTCGCTGGTCCGGTCTCTGGTTTATGGTTATAAACTATTCGATTATAATAATAATTTGGGGAAATATTTTATTCAAAAAAAATAATAATAATGAAAAATAAATATAAAAATAAATTTGAAGTTATTGTTCGAGCAATCATTGTTGAAAGTGGAAAAATTTTAGTCTGTAAAAATAAGGGTGGTGATTATTATTTTTTTCCGGGAGGTCATGTTGAATTTGGAGAAAAAATAGATTTGGCTTTGAAGAGGGAACTTTTAGAAGAATTAGGTGTGAAAGTCAAAAGCTCGCTATTTATTGGTATGGTTGATAATATTTTTAATCAAGAAAATGAATTACATCATGAAATTGTTTTTGTTTTTAATACTAAAATTGATAAATTAAAAACGAAAAGTAGAGAAGACCATTTAGAATTTTTTTTGCTTAGTAAAGAAGAATTTAAGAAAGCTAAAATTTATCCGGTTGCCTTAAAAAATCAAATTTTAAAAAATACTAAGAAAATATTTTGGGCCTCTCAATCTTTTAGTAAAAATAAATAAAAATGTAACATTACCTATCGAATATTGACTTTTAGATAATATATGATATAATTATATGGAAATAATTCAAATTCATATATATGAGAGAATTTATAAGATTGTTCATGACGAATCGTAGATGGTTTGTCGGAACAATAGTGGTTCTTTTTATCCTTTTCTTTTTTCTCTGGCGGTTGTTTGACCCCCAGGGGTTTGCTTCAGCTATAAACAGCTTTTTCCAAGCTGTTTGGGCGATATTTCAGTCGCTCTTTGTCTTGGCAATTGTGATCCTGGGTATCAGGGTTATGCTGGGACATCGTCCATGGTGGATGAGTGGAGGCAAAAAGAAATGATTAATACACCGCGAAGTGTGAAAAACACTTTCGCGGTGTTTTTTTTATTAAACATTTGATAATATTCTTAGTTTAATTTATGAATGCTTTGTAAAAAAATCTAACAAATAGAAATTTTATTAATTTTTTAAAATAAAAAAACTCTCCTGTTCGGCAGGGGAGTTTTTTAGATGTTACTGAAGATATGCACGAGTGCTTTTTTCTGGAAAAAGAAACTCGGCAAATTTTCTTGATGCCAAGATAAAAATCGAAGGATCCC
>CAYSSZ010000056.1:0-1952 GCA_964434095.1 uncultured Candidatus Saccharibacteria bacterium
GACAAAATATTTTCTTTGTTATTCTTAAAAAGCTTAAGATATTCTTCTTCACTTAAGACATTGGTATTAAATTTTTGATCAAGATTATTCTCAAGCTCAATTAATTCTTTTTCAGAATTATGTATTATCTGGTCAATATCAGATTTCAACTTCAATAAAGCCTCTTCGTTTTCAGATATTTTTTCAACATAATCATCTATTACTTTTTGAATTTCTTTATCTATTTCCATATTATATTGCAAATAATTCTCTAATTCCAATTTTTACTGCTTTTCCTGAAAGATGTATAGCGTTAGCTGTAACTTTAATTAAACCATGAAAAACACCATCTTTCCCAAAAAATATTTTTCCAACATCTTTCCTTAAGCCTCTGCTCCATATTTTTTGTTATAGATAGCTTTCATTGATTTTGAAAAAACTTCAAATGGAGCCTCAAGCAAAATTTTTGTTCCAGCTTCAAATGAATTTTTTCCCAAATCTTTTAAAATATCTTTAAAGTCAGCCTTTTCTCTTGCTATTTCAGTTTTAAAAACAAGACTTCTTCTCCTTGCCTCTATATCATTTATCATATTATTTATGTTTTCCATAAAATTCATATATTTATTCTATCAACTATTTTATCTCCAAGCAAATCAGAAATTAAAAAGTTTTCGAGCATTAATAATAATTTGCTCAGCAACTTTGTATTCTTCAATTCCTTTAATTTCCGCTATTTTTTTGACAATTTCTTTGACATAAACAGGTTCATTGCGTTTGCCACGATATGGAATTGGCGCAACATAGGGGCTATCAGTATCAGCCATAATTTTATCAAGCGGAGTTTGACGAATTACTTCTTCATAATCACAAATTTCCTTATTAGGTTTGTATGTGATAGGCCCAGCAAAAGAAATATAAAAACCAAGTTTAACCAATCTTTCCATGTCCAGGACACTACCAGCAAAAAAATGCGATACCCCCTTAATCTGCGGAAGTCCGACTTCCGCAGATTTTATAGAATATTTTTCTAAAATATCGGCTACATCAGCGTAAGCGTTTCTTTTTTCACCTTCTGAAATTTCAGTGAATGATTGATTGCGAATATGGAGCATCAACGGTAAATTAAGTTCATTAGCAAGTTCAATCTGCTCAATAAAAGCCTTTTCTTGTTTTTCAATTGATTCTTTTGTACACCGATAATAATCAAGTCCACATTCGCCTATTGCTACCACCTTTCCTAATTTAGCAAGTTCTTGATATTTTTCTTTATCAAAAATTTCTCCACGAGAAACAAATTCTTTCCCTTCCTTACCAAGTTCGTTTTGATCATGATAAGACTTATCAGTATGTATCGGATGAAGTCCTATCGTTGCATAAACCCCATCTTTGTATTCATTTGTTATTAGAACAGCTTTTTTTGAAGTATCATATTGAGTACCTATATTTATCAACCATGTATCATTATCTATTGCACGCCGAATAACTTCGTCTCGATCTTCATCGAATGCTAAAAAATTTGTATGGCAATGTATATCTATATATTTCGGCATTGGATTAGTTTCTAGTTGCTAGTGATTAGTGATTAGTGATTATTTTCTTACGAATAACGGTTGGTCTGGTTTTTTGTTTTGTTTTATAAGTTCTTGAATTTTTATAGAAGTTTCCGGAAGCATCGGTTCTATTGCAAGAGAGGCTTTGTATAAATGAAGGAGTAGATAATGAACATCTTTCAGAGCTTCTTCTTTATTTATTTTAATTTTTTTGAAAGGCTCATTTTTTTGAATATATTTATCTAACGCACCAAGACATTCCCAAATCCAATTCAGAAATTTATTTATATCAAAATTTTCTAAATCTTCTTTAGTCTCTTCGTAATATTTCATATTTAGTTCTTGATCGGATAATCTGACCCCATAATTAGAAGACATTGTTAAAATTCTCGAAGTTAAATTTCCCAATCCATTGGCTAGTCC
>CAYSSZ010000057.1:0-1880 GCA_964434095.1 uncultured Candidatus Saccharibacteria bacterium
AAAATAATTTTCATTTTTAACATTAATATTATATAATTCATAAATTATGAATAATATTCAAAATTTTAAAGAATCATTAAAAAAAATTGAAGAGTGGTTATCAAAAGAATATTCGCAAGTTCACACTGGTCGTGCGACACCGATTATTCTTGATAGTATTACGATTGAAAATTATGGTTCACGAACTCCAATAAAAAATATTGCTAGTATTACGATTGAAGACCCGAAAACATTACGAATAAGTCCTTGGGATAAAAGTCAAATTAAAAATATAGAAAATGCTATTATGCAGTCAAACCTTGGATTGTCGGTTATATCTGGAAGTGATGGGGTAAGAGTTATTTTTCCAATGCTGACGACTGAAAACCGCTCAAAGCTAGTAAAAGTTTTGAAAGAAAAATTAGAAGAAGCAAGGATAAGTGTTCGCAAGGAAAGACAAAATGAAATTGATAAATTGAAAGATTTATCAGAAGATGAAGTAAAGCGTAGTAAAGATGAAATTCAAAAATGTGTCGATGAAGCCAATAAAAATTTAGAAGCAATTTTTGATAAGAAAGAAATAGAAGTTATGAATTAATATTTCCTCTATGACATAAAATCCTCACGGATGCAGTAATTGATAGGAACTAGTTGTGAATAGGTTAGATATAAAATTCTAACTTACTGAAAATTCTTAATAATTAAAATTAAATTAACTAATGAACATTATCATATTTATCATCATTCTATTAATTCTTGTTTTATCACATGAATTTGGCCATTTTATTGTTGCAAAAAAATCAGGAATTAGGGTTGATGAATTTGCCTTTGGATTTCCTCCCAAATTATTTGGTATTAAAAGAGGAGAAACGGAATATAACTTTAATGCTTTACCAATTGGGGGGTATGTAAAAATATTTGGAGAAAACCCTGACGATGAATCTATCTCTGGAACAGATAGCAGAAGGAGTTTTGTTAATAAGCCCTGGTATATTAAAGCTGCAGTTTTATCTGCAGGAGTAATAATGAATTTTCTTGTTGCCTGGTTACTCATTTCTATTGGATATATCTCGGGGCTACCGAGTTCAACAAGCGGTATTCCCAAAGGAGCAATTGTTGAAAATCAAATACTAACAATTACTGGAGTAATATCAGATAGTCCAGCGGAAAAGGTCAGTTTAAAAGTAGGAGATAAAATTATTTCATTAAAAAATCAAACCGAAACTCTAACTAATTTAACTCCAGATGATCTGAAAAATTTTGTTGTTAATAATGGTTCAGAAAACATGGAGATAGGTATAATTCGAGGGACAGCAGAAGAAACTATCGATATTATGCCCACAGTCAATCCTCAGGGGGTACCGATGATTGGTATATCAATGGATGTTATAGGGAAAGTAAGCTTGCCCATTCATAAGTCCATATGGGAAGGATTTAAATTAACATGGGATTTGTCTGTGGCGACTACTCAAGGTTTCTATAATTTAATAAAGGGTGCATTTACTGGTGAATCGAATTTGGCATCTGTTACCGGTCCGATTGGTATTATTGGAATTGTTGGAGATGCAGCTGAGTTTGGTTTTATATATTTATTATCTTTTACAGCCTTAATCTCAATTAATTTGGCAATTATAAATCTAATACCTTTCCCGGCACTTGATGGTGGAAGGCTACTTTTCCTTTTAATTGAAAAAATAAAAGGTTCTCCCATAAAACCTAAAATAGCTAACATAATGAATTCTGTTGGCTTTGCTCTTTTAATGATCTTAATGGTTGTAGTAACTTTTCACGACATTATTAAATTATTTTAGGTTAAAAGTACGAAATCTCTTGACTTAATTTCTGTGAACAAGTATTGTCACAGAATAATAGTTTTTATATGGAAATAAGAAATATAGCGA
>CAYSSZ010000058.1:0-1870 GCA_964434095.1 uncultured Candidatus Saccharibacteria bacterium
ACATTTGGCTTGCCCCGATCTTTTTCAAGTAAAGTAAGTGGGGGAGGGGCGAAGTCTATTGCCAATCTTTTCTTTTGAATTTTGACTTCTCTTTCAATTTCTATTTCCAATTCTTCAGCTGTCATAGTTTCTTTCTTTTCTTCTTTTTCTATTTTTTCAACTGGTTCTGCCGTAAGATTATTTTGGTTTTTTTCTTCGTCAGCTAGACTCGTATTTTTTTTACCGAATAGGCCGGCAAAAACATTTCGAAACGACGAAAAAATTTTAGAAAAAACTTTTGAGATTTTTTGGAATAGACTTGGAAAGTCTGGACTCTGATCATATAAAACAATAAGACCGATTAGAAAGAGGGAAGATAAAAGTAATAGTCCAGCATAAACATCAAATAGTTTGACAAATGGCCAAGCCACAACTTTTCCGAGCATTCCACCCTCTGTTGTCATACCCAAGGCACGCTCGAAGTTATCCACAATGTCTAAAATTCCTAAGAAAGCGAGGAAGGATATGGCTAGTGAAATAATATCTATTTGGGCTAATTCCCATTTATTTTTTCGGGTGAAATTAATTCCTATAAGGAACATTACTATAGGCAAGAAATAGTAGCCGAAGCCAAAGAATGTCCTTAGGGCTCGACGCAAGAAATCGCCGGCGATTCCGGCATTATTGAAGAATGATAATAAAATAAATATTCCTAAAACAAAAAAAACAATACCCCAAATGCCGTATTTTGTATCATTATTTAATTTGTTTTTTGATTGTTTATTTGTTGATTTTTTATCCACAGTTTTTTCTTTTTTGGCCATTCTGATTATTAGCAGTCCAGGATAAACATTTTGTTTTCTAGATCCGCTTTTTTATATTTTTTTAATAAATTATTCTTCTATTATATCATAGAATTAGTGATTAGTGATTAGTGATTAGGGATTAGTGATTAGTAAGCTAGTGATTAGTGATTAGATTAGTGATTAGTAAGCTAGTGAATAGTGAATAGTACTAATCACTAGAAACTAGTCACTAGAAACTAATCCATTTGCTTTGAAAAATTTTTGGTATATAATGGACAAACATAAAGACAAAAGATCTAGCTAACTGACCAAAAAAAGACAATGAATAACCAAAAAGACAACGAAAGAACTAATCTAAATTTATACGGACAGTATAAAGACATTGCTATAAATAGCTTAGTAAATAACGATGCGAACAGTTATTTCAACAAAAAGACAGAAAAGTTAGTTACCGCCTTATATATGGTTACCGATTGTATGGATTTAGAGGATGCCGTTAAGGTCAAATTAAGATTTTTAGGGGTTAATTTATTGTCCGATACATTTCAATTAAATATTATTCGCGACCTTGCCCGCCGAGAACTTATAAATCAATTATTATCAAATATTGCTCAAATTGTTTCCTTGATTGAGATTGCTCATACTATCGGCTTCATCTCCGAAATGAATGCGGGTATTTTAAAAAGGGAATTTAACCTTTTGAGTGAAGAACTAAAGAATCAATTAGAGAAAGACAAGAATTTTTCATTTTCCTTGAACGCGGAAATGTTTGCTGTAGATAAGGCGCCTGAAAATATTATTGAAAACAAAAGGTCAATTCTTAAAGACATTTCTTATAACGGACAAAATAAAAGGACAGATAATATTATGTCTTTTACAAATATTGACCGTAATATGTCTGTTACAAAAAATCAAATAGACAGAAAACCAATTGTCCATGACAAAGAAAACAAGGCTGAAAGATATGAAAAAATAATAGATCTTATTAATACGAAAAAGGACAGCATATTATTCAGTACTGATGGGATTTCTATAAAGGATATTGCTAGTGAGTTTAATGAGTATTCCGAAAAGACAATTCAAAG